>CAJXPD010000102.1 GCA_913057785.1 uncultured Lewinella sp.
TCAAAAAGAGCTTCGCCAGTAAATCCAATGCTTCGGCCTCGTCGGCAGCCAATAAGTTTGAATCAGTTCCTTGTCTAAGAAGGCGGAAATTTAAACAATGAGAAAAGCATATTCTATTTTCCTGCTTGCAGGGGCACTATTCTTAAATGCTTGCCATACTAAAAATAAGCATGCAAAAGATACTGATTCATCCACTATAGAGACCGCATATTTTGGAGAACAGCCACCGGGTTTAACTCCACAGCTTTTTGCTCCTGAGATTGTCTCTCCAGATGGGCTTTTTGAAGGGGGCACCTTTTCACCCGATATGAAATCCTTTTATTTCACTAGGAAGAATGGCAAATATGAAAAGCGCACCTTTTTTGTCATTCGATACGAAAATAATGGTTGGGGAGAGGAATCGGAGACCGATATAGAATATCCAAGATTCTCTAAGGATGGTAATACCATGTACAAGGGAAATAAATATAGGAGTCGAACCGACACAGGCTGGTCCGAACTCAAAAGCATGGGAGCTCCTTTTACAGACAAGCATATCATGGGGATATCGGTTTCAGACAAAGGAACTTTCTTCTTTGACGAATGGGATGGAAAGGATACCACTGGTGCTATTAGTTATTCACGGCTGATCAATGGCGAATATGAACCGCGTCAGAAACTGGGCAAGGAGATCAACACCGGAACCTGGATTGCCCATCCCAAGATTGCTCCGGACGAGTCCTATTTGTTGTGGGATGTCGAACGAGAAGACGGATTTGGCGGATCCGATATCTATATTAGTTTTCGGCAGAAAGATGGTTCCTGGCTACCTGCCATCAACATGGGAGACAAGATCAATACAGAACTTCAGGAAAGCGGTGTTTCCGTGACACCCGATGGGAAATATCTATTTTTTTCGAGGGGCCAATGGGAGACTAAAGCGGACGGAAGTACCAATTGGGTAGGAAAAAGTTATTGGGTAGATGCACAGATTATTGAGAACCTGAGACCCCAATAACAATTCATCTGAAAAATTACAACTATGAAAAACAAACCAGGACTACTACTTCTAATATTAGGTATAATAGCAAATTATGGCTTTGCCCAAGAAAACAAAGAGAGTGATTTCAGTTTCCCAGAAATAGAGGGACCTTACATGGGGCAAAAGCCACCGGGCATGGTGGCAGAACCGTTTGCTCCAGGTATTATCTCCAAAGGAGGCTGGGAGATTGAGGGCGTGTTTGCGCCAGGCATGAAAGAGTTTTACTTCGTTACACGCAGCAGTAAAGAGAAGCCTGCCACTGTCATTGGTTTTCGTGAGCAAGACAATGTCTGGAAGAAATATATTGAATTCAAGCGCACGGGTGAAATATCGTTTTCTCCTGATGGTTCACGTATGCATATGGCCAAAGGCTACAAGGATCGCAATGGCGACGGCTGGTCAGAAAGAAAAAGCCTTGGCCCTATGTTTAACCGTGAAGACTGGGGAATCATGCGTCTGACGGCCTCATCAAAGGGTACCTATGTTTTTGATGATTATAAAAGTGGTGATGTAATTCGCATCTCTAGGCTTAAAGACGGAAAACGTCAAGCGCCAAAAGAGATGGGCCCAGTAGTGAACACATGAGAATGGACCGCTCATCCCTTTATAGCCCCTGATGAAAGTTACTTGATTTGGGATAGCGAAAGGGAAGGGGGGTATGGAGATTCTGATCTCTACATTAGTTTCCGTCAAAAGGATGGCTCATGGGGCCCTGCCATCAATATGGGCGACAAGGTCAACTCCGATAAATGGGAAGCTTTTGCGAGCGTCACTTCGGATGGCAAGTATATCCTCTTTAACCGACGCATAGATGACGGCAGTGACGATGATAATATGAATGTGGATATTTATTGGGTGGATGCGCAGATTATAGAGGGGCTTAGGCCTAAACCATAACCTCTCAATGTGTTCGATACTTTTTTAAATCATATCTTACCAGACCTTAAACAGTATTCATTATGGCATGACATCATCCCGTCCTTTTTTCAAGAAATATGGTAAGGTATTCGCAGGCTTCTTGATACTGCAGTTCCTTTTGGACCAGGCGAGATCCTGGACTTCTCTACTCACCGGAAAATCCACCGAGATAGATTGGAGTCGAAGTGTTGTCAGCTCAATGACTGATCAATTGGTATGGGCCGTTATTTTAGTTTTTCTCTACCAAGGCTATCGAAAGATTCAACCTTTATCCAATAGAAGGGCGTGGGGGAAGTTATTTGGGTTGGTAATTGTAGTGGCTACAGTGCATGCATTTCTAGCTCAGTTTTTTTATTTGACTGGACATAAATTTTTCATGGGTGATGAAAAAACCTATTATGAATTGTTGTCAAGTAGTTTGAAATTCTTTGTGTTCGGCATTTTTGTTGGGACCTTAATGGGCTGCTTTTGGTTGAGTTTGATCATAGCTTTAGACTACTATGAGAAATACCGAGATGAAAATGCTAAAAGTACGAATCTAGCACTTGAATTATCCAAGTCGAAATTAGAAGCTATCCAAGCTCAGTTAAATCCTCATTTTCTGTTTAATGCGCTGAACACGATTTCCATGATGGTGCGTACAAAAAACAGTAGTAAAGCGGTCTCCATGATTTCAGCCTTAAGTGATTTGTTACGTTTGAGTTTAAATATGAAAACGGCTCAGATTATACCTTTAAAGGAGGAATTATTGCTGGTGAGCAAATATCTAGCGATTGAGCAAGAGCGATTTAGTGATCGCCTGACCGTGGACATTAAAATTGACCCAAAGACTGAATCGTTGGGGGTGCCGAACTTGATTTTGCAACCTATTCTTGAAAATGCTTTCAAGTATGGCGTTTCTGAAAATTTAGATAGTGCATATATCCGAATTGAATCAACCCTCGTGGAGAATAATTTGGTACTGGAAATTTCAAATAATGGAGGGAAAATAAGCGAAGATTGGTCTTTAGACTCTAATAAAGGAATTGGACTAAAGAATGTGGAGAATCGCCTAGGTAATCTATTCGATGAATACGAATTTGGTCTTCGAAATAGCGAAGATGAAGAACTAGTGATCGCCCGCATTTCTATTCCTAAACTGCAAATGGGAGAAGCATGATCAGGGCCATAATTGTTGATGATGAACCGAACGCTCGAGAAGGTCTAAGCTTGTTGTTAGGCCAACATAATGAAATAGAGATCATTGCTCAATGCGAAAATGGAATAAGTGCCATCAGGGATATCGATGCGCTCAAACCTGATCTGGTTTTCCTGGATATTCAGATGCCTAAGGTGAATGGCTTTGAAGTACTCAATAGTATCAACTATAAGATACCCTATGTCGTTTTTGTAACAGCTTATGACCAGTATGCGGTCAAAGCTTTTGAAATCAATGCCCAAGACTATTTGCTCAAACCCTTCACAGACGAACGTTTCCAAGCGGTTCTAGATTTGGCCATCCACAACCTGCAAGCCAACAATAATCAAAGTGAGTTGATTGAAAAATTGGTCAACTCTTATATTGTCCATCAGCGAAAGAACGAGGATGTAGATCAATTGATCAAGTCTGTGCCGGGATGGAACAAGATGACCATAAAAAATAAAGGGAGAATCGTTTTTGTGGATTACGCAGATATTACCTGGATTGAGGGATACGATTATTGTGTCAAAGTACATACACCTGCAAAAACACATGTGGTGCGTGTTACGCTGAAAGAAATGGAAAAGAAATTAGATGCACATCGCTTTCTTCGAATCAGTAAGTCCGCCCTGGTCAATATGGAATGCGTTAGTGAAATACAGACATTTGGGAAAATTGACCTTTTGGTGATTCTGAAAGATCAGACTCAAATCAAGGTATCCAGAAATTACAAATCGAATCTGGAGAAGTATATCTAAGCTGGAGGATTTTATGGCAGTTTACACCTGGGAAGCTTGCTATCGACAAGTTATTCCCTGATTTGGAATATTGTAGCTGCTTTGCTCCCTTTATTTCCCCTCATAGATTTCTTTGAGATGACCTTTTATGCTGAATACTGAAACGTCATGAAAAGGAATATCTCTGGAGTTCAACTTAAGGAACGGCTTGTTGTATTTATTTTGTTATGAGCAGCCTTGTTGAGCTTCTACAGTTGCAATTTTATGCAGATACTTCTACTTGATTCTCTTGCCTTGCGATTTTGTAAACAATAATAAAGGCCCACACTTGAAGTGCAACAATAATGACATGCATTCCGAAATCAATAAGCGGAGGTCCAGCATTAGCATAAGGGAATAAGGGATCAATGAAGGTCTCCTGTCCCTCACGAAGTATGCTCAAGAGTAGGACTACAAGATATTGGTTAGGGTTTTGCGTGATTAGAACGAAAATAGCTATTGTTATCATCGCAACTTGCATTACCTAATAGAATAGAAGGGCTTCTCATTGTACACTTTTGAACGATGCTGTTCGAATTTGAACAATTTACAAGGGAATTCCCAAGGAATAAAATCTATAAAGCCATGAAAATGAGGGATCCATGTTTTTCGGCATGGGTGTTGAACATATAGTAGGAGAATTCAGTTTAATGCTGGTGTTTTGCTAAAAAGCCAATGCAAGAAACCCGAAGTTTTACTAAGCCCTGTCATTGAGAAGCTTTGGATATCTGCCACGCTGCCAGTGTAAGACAGCCATACCGAAAATCTCTTCCGAATATGTTAAAGAACTACTTCACCTTAGCGTATAGAAATCTGTTGAAAAATAGACTCCATTCCTCCATCAATATTTCTGGTTTGACCATTGGAATGAGCTCTTTCATCCTCATTGCTTTGTACATCCAGTATGAGTTGAGTTACGATCAACATTTTGAAGACGCTAGTCAGATTTATCGGGTGTACACGAAGCAGATAGGGAGTGACTTTCGCGGAACCAATGAATTTGCTGTAAGCCCGATGCCCTTGGCTCCAACCTTAAAAGAGGAATTCCCGGAAGTCGAACAAGCTACCACCTTGGCATTTTCGAATGAACTCGTTTCTTTAGAAGGCGAGGTGTTTAGAGAGTCTGGACTATATGCCAATGAATCTTCATTTGATGTTTTCAATTTTCCGGTTGTAGAAGGTATTGGGAAAGAAGCCTTACAAGATCCATCGGCTATATTAATCACCGAATCTCTGGCCGATAAATACTTTGGCGATGAATCTGCTATTGGGCAAACCCTCAACATCAATCAAGAAAAGCTGCTGACTGTCAAAGGTATAATTCAAGACCCACCCAAAAGCCAACATTTTCAGTTTGATTACCTCACGGCACTTTCCAATAAGCGTTACTCAAGGTATGATGTCGGTCAGTGGGGAAACAATAATTACTGGACGTATATGAAATTGGCTGAAGGCCAGGATCACGAAGCCTTACAAGCCAAACTGGTAACGATTGATCAAATGGCAGCACCTGCCTATGAAGACGTTCCATTCAAACCTGCCTTTGGATTACAACCCATAACTGATATCCATCTGCATTCTCAAATGAATGTAGAACTGCAAGCCAATAGTGATATTCGATATCTCTATTTGTTTGGTGCGATCGGCTTCATCATCCTATTCTTGGCCGCTATCAATTACATGAACTTAGCTACCGCGAGTTCTGCCCAACGCGCGAAAGAAGTGGGTATCCGAAAGGTAATGGGGGCACATAAAGGACAACTTATCCGGCAGATACTGGGGGAATTCTTCTTGTTGACGTTCATCAGTTTTGCTATAGCCCTAGCGCTAGCCAATGCCGTGCTACCTATATTCAATCAGCTTGTCGATAAATACATTCCCTTTAGCATCGTTGGAAACCAGTGGTTATTAATGGGTTTATTGAGCACGGCGCTCTTAATTGGTGGGCTATCGGGTCTCTATCCAGCCCTATTTTTAGCGGTTATATCACCAGTAAAAGCATTTCGGGGCAACTTCCTAAAGGATTATCGGAGAGGAGCAAGCCTTCGTAATTTACTAGTGATAGGCCAATTTGTAGCCGCTATCATTTTAGCCGTCGGCAGTGTGGTGGTGTATCAACAATTACAATTTATCCAAAACAAAAAACTAGGGTATAACCGGGATCAGGTAGTTCATGTTTCCCTCCAAGAAGGACCTTCACTTGAAAAACTAGCCACCCTGGAGGCAGAATTGAGAAAGCACCCAAGCATCAAGCAAGTAGCCTATGCAGCCAACTTGCCACTTAATAGCTATAACTCAGGCGTGATTAAGGATTGGGAAGGTAACGCGACGGGAGAAGAGCTTAGCATGTATCGTAACTACGTAGGCTATGAGTTTTTCGATTTGTATGAGATGGAAATCGTAGATGGTAGAAGCTTCTCCCCCAACCATCCTACGGATACTGCCGCCGCCTATGTTTTAAACGAAGCAGCGGTAAGTGCTATTGGCTGGGAAAAAGCGGTAGGCAAACAGTTCCTGGAAGGGCAAGTCGTCGGAGTGGTCAAGGATTTTCATTTTCAACCCCTCAATTTTACCATCCAGCCAATGTATTTGCGATATCAAAATTACCAATACAATGGAAATGGAAATCTAAATATCAAACTACAAACGGGAGACTTAGAGGGTACCCTGACACATATAGAAACCACAGTCAAAAAATTCCTTCCCAATATGCCCTACCAGCAATTCTTCTTGGATGATACCTATAGCCAATTATACCGATCAGAGCAACGAATTGGGCAAGCCTTCAATATTTTTACCCTCATTACTTTATTCATTGCCTGCATGGGCCTATTCGGCTTGGTTTCTCATCAGGTGCTACAACGAACCAAGGAAATTGGAATCCGTAAGATACTTGGAGCTAGCGTATCCCAAATTGTGGAACTCCTCTCTAAAGATTTTGTGCGTTTGGTTTCTATAGCCTTAGTCATTGCCATTCCTACTGCTTGGCTCTTGATGCAATATTGGCTACAAGATTTTGTTTACCGGATCAGTATTCCTTGGTGGGCATTCATAATGGTTGGATTATTAGCCATAACCATTGCATTTCTGACCATTAGCATTCAAAGTGTAAAAGCGGCCATCGCAAATCCGGTAGAGGCACTGCGAAACGATCAGTAGTGTTCTTTGAATTTGGGGTAATGCCATACCCATTCAGGTATTCATTCCTGTTCTTTTTTAGGTGGGCACAAAAGTATTAGAAGAAGGTGTTTTGTTTTCAATACGAGTGGTCATGGTGATAGATAGGTGTAGAAAACAGGTTAAAGGTAGAATCGGGTAATCAACTGTAAAGTGAGATAGGTAAGCTAGTGCCGAGGAACTATTGTTGGTTTATGAATGTATAATCAATCCAATTAATTCCTACTTTTGGCACGCTTTAGACCATTTCCTTCAACAGAAACCAGAGCTAAAAATGGCCAACACCCGCTACACCACCATTCTATTCTTTGTCCTTTTCTGGACGATCAATCAAGGATATAGCCAAAACCAACCCGGTACAGAACTACATATTAAGAAGGCCAAAGGCGCCATCGTATTAGA
Source organism: uncultured Lewinella sp. (assembly GCA_913057785.1). Classification (GTDB taxonomy): domain Bacteria; phylum Bacteroidota; class Bacteroidia; order Chitinophagales; family Saprospiraceae; genus DT-111. The sequence continues at coordinate 7,475 of CAJXPD010000102.1, forward strand.
TGGAAACATAGAGGAATCTGACTGGCAGACTGCCGACGTGGCGGATGATTGGTACACAAACTTTCCGGTAGATACCGTTAGAGCCCCTTTCCAGACGGAAGCCCGCTTTACTTTCGATGACGAGTTCTTCTATGCGTCCTTTGTCTGCTACGACGATGACACACCAGACATTGTGAACTCGCTCCGGCGTGATTTCAACTATGACCTAAATGATAATGTCGGCTTTACCATTGGTCCCTACAACGATAAGATAAATGGTTTTTTCTTCGTCATTACCCCGGCGGGCATTCAAATGGAAGGAACAGTGACGGGAGGAGGTAGCAGTAATGATTCCTTCAGTGCTTTTTGGGATAATAAATGGTACTCTAAAGTAGTGCGCTATGAAGATAAATGGATCGCCGAATTGGCTATCCCCTTCAAAAGCTTTAGGTATAAAAGTGACATCCGAGAATGGAATATTTCGATTGATCGATGGGAGCTAAAGAGAAACCGGAAGACGAGTTGGATTCGCACGCCCATTCAATTTATATCTGCTTCTTTCCCCTATGGAGGACAATTGATTTGGGATGATCCCATTCCCCCAGCTAAAACCAATATCTCTTTTATTCCTTACGTCACCGCTAATACCTCTTCTAATAGAGAAGTTAATCCTACGATTCAAAATTCTGATATCCAAGTCGGCTTTGACGCTAAAGTAGCGGTCACTCCTTCGCTAAATCTAGATCTGACCGTAAATCCAGACTTTTCGCAGGTTGAGGTGGACGATCAAATCATTAACCTGACTCGCTTCGAATTTCGGTTTCCGGAAAGACGCCAGTTTTTCTTGGAGAATAGTGATCTATTCGACTTAGCTGGTTTTCCTGGAGCACGGCCCTTTTTCTCCAGGCGGATAGGATTAGCACGTGATTCTGTGGGTTTATTGCAGCAGGTTCCTATTTCATTTGGTGCTAGACTTAGTGGGTCCTTAAGTGAGAAATGGCGATTGAATATTCTGAACATGCAAACCAAAGAGGAAACCTCTATTGGCTTACCTGCTCAGAACTATACGGTGGCAGCCATTCAGCGAAATTTTGGGGCGCAGTCCAACATAGCCTTTAGTTTTGTCAACAAACAAAGCCTTGGGGTAGAATCAGGGGATTCCCTAAAGTTTTTCAGTGAAAACGTCTTTCGAAAAATCCAGGTAGGAAACCGAACGGAGTTGAGGCGGAATACTTATAATCGAGTCCTTAGTGTTGATGTGGAGGCCTATAGTAAAGACACTCGTTGGTATCACAGTTCCTATCTCAGCAAATCTTTTGATGATTTTAATGACCGAGAGAACCTTTCTGGTTTAGCATTTGGCAGCTATTCAACACGTACCTTTAGCGCCTTTACGGGCTTTTCCTTTATCAATGAATTCTTCAATGCGGAAGCCGGTTTTGTGCCCAGTGCCAGAACTTACCCTGGTCAGTATTCCTTCTTTGGTAACCTCGGTTATCAGATTTATCCAGAAAAGGAATCTATCATTCGTATGGGCCCGACCTTTGACATCCAGCATACCTACATCCCAGGAGGTACACTCACAGACCGAAGCTATCAACTAGGATACCAGTTTCAATTCAATAATGCATCCTCTTTCCAGGTCAACTTTAACCACGTCTTCCAAAAGCTCACCAATAGTTTCAATTTATTGGATCCGAGTCAATACACGGGCTTTCTGGAAGGAGAGGAATACAATTGGAACTCCTTTGGAATGGAATACAAGAGTAACCCCAGGAAGTCTTTTTTCTATGAAATCAGCGGTAGCTATGGGGGCTTCTATAATGGCGAGAACTTCAACCTGAGTGGAGAGTTGACCTATCGTTACCAGCCCTATGGGAATATTGCCTTGCGCTTTGATTTCAACGATCTGCAACTGCCAGAAAATTATGGTCAGGAACAGTTGTTCTTAATTGGCCCCCGTATTGACTTGACGTTCACGGATAAGATCTTCTTGACTACCTATTTGCAGTACAATAACGTTTTTGACAATATCAATTTGAATGCCCGTTTTCAATGGCGCTACCAGCCCGCTTCGGATCTGTTCATTGTGTATACCGAAAATTATCTGCCAGCAGATCTGTTTAGTAAAAACCGAGCGCTAGTTTTTAAAATGACCTATTGGTTGAATTTGTAAGTGCAGGCATATAGGGCGCTTAAGCATCAATAGATCCATGAAGAATTACGCCTAAAGCATAATGAAATGATACGAATCATCTACAACTGGAAGGTACAGCCAGAAAACATCGACCTTTTTATTGAGACCTGGAAGAAAACGACCAATAAGATCCACGAAGAAGTGAAAGGGGCGAGGGGTAGTTTTATGATTCAAAATCATGAAGATCCGACTGAGATCAAGACCGTCGCCAGGTGGGATGCGCTAGCGGATTGGCAGCAATTTTTTCAAGGTAGTAATCCTAGTCAGATGCTTTCTATGCGCGATTTAGGGGAGCGAACTTCCGTGGAGATTTATCAGGAAGTAGATGATTTTACGAGATAGGGAATTTGGTTTCAAATCACTTTTTTTGTTAAAATACTTATATTGTAGTTAAGGAAAGTAAGGAGTTAGGAAAGCTGAACGCTACAAAGGAGAAGCTTTCACTATTCCAATTGACTAAGCAATATAAGCGCTCTATGAAAAATTTTGTTGGCTTTGCCTACCTATCCATTTTATTCCTCGCACTATCCTGTAGTAGACCTTATACTGGGGAACTGAATCATATCGATAGAAGTGATTTTATCCTCTTGAATTTTGAGGACGAAACCCTAATCGAAAGCGCTAAGTTCCACTATGAAAATGAAGGTATTGATAAGGGATTAGCCTTGGTTCACCTGGTTAAGACTTACGGTGTAGACTTATATGAAGATACAACAGGGATGATTCGCAAGGTAGTGGTGCGTTCAAGAACCTATCAGGATGACATTAGGCAGATTCTAATAGAGAATAAAGACTACGATCCTAATAATAATATTCTAACTACAGCAATTAAGTGCGATAGCCTGGAATTTATCATTGATTATCTCTACAATATTCGTCCAGAAGAAATTCCGGCTTTGGCAGGAGGGGATACTTTAGAGTATTTCTCATTCAAGCGCGCGATTATGCAATCAATCTGGGAAAGCTGTGGGGAACTCAGCCTAGAAGCGCACGGGAAAAGGAGTGTAAAGCTTTTCTGGGGAATGATTCAACACGGTGGTAAAGAAATAAGGGCCCATTACTACCCGTATATCGAGAAGCTAGTGGCAAATGGAGAACTTCATCCCGAAAAATTGGCCCTTTTAACGGACCGCTTACTCATGAACTATGGCTATGAGCAGGTTTATGGTAGTCAGATACAAAACTTTAGATTGTATCCGATCAGAAATAGAGATTCGGTAGATATAAGGAGGGCTGCTATCGAATTGGAGCCCTTGAGTGAGTATTTGAAACGATTTGATTTGAATGAGTGAATACAGATAGTAATGTATTTTGACGCCCTGAAGTATTGGTGTCCTAAAATATCAAAGCAATGTTTTACAAATTAACGGGTCTATTTCTGTTTTTGGTTTGCTTTAGCTTGAACGAGGCACAAGAAAAATACGTTTGGGCTTCTACGTTAAATATGCGGGACCTTCCAGATATCAAAGGAAAGCTTATTAAGCAGCTTAAGCAGGGAGAAAAAGTCAAGATTCTTGGAGTAAAAGATAATGTGTATGAAGTAGTCGATACCGTGTTCAAACAGATTTCCAGATTTGATGAAAAAACTAGAAGATATATCGAGGAGGAGGAAATCATTTTGAAGCGGTTCGTGGGGAAGTGGACCAAAATACGAGTAGGAAATCAAGAAGGCTACGTTTTCGGCTTTTATCTCTCCTCATTGAATCCTGATCCGATTCTGTTTCATCAAGAGGAAGCTTTGATAAAGCAATTGGAGATGAGTCCAAATTGGAAAAATGAAGAAATCGGCTGTGAAGGTTGTGATAACAACTATCTAAGGTTTATAGATGAAAAAAATGAAGCTATTATTGAAAAAGGAATAAAACAGAAGTGCGGATATTTTGGCGTGTCGTTTAAGTCTTTCCAAAATTCAGAAGGAGATTTAATCGGCTTCTATCTTTTTAAGGATCGTGTCAATGAGGCTTGTAACTATTCCGTAAGAAGTCAGGACGGCCGTATTCATGTCCAATACGTTTGTTGCTGCTGAGCATCGGGTTTCAATTTAACCCATACAGGTTTTGCTAAAGAATTATCTTGCTGTTTAACGGAACTAAACGAAGAGATGAACAAAATCGGAATCATCGCAGGTATTGGACCTGCATCAACAGTTGAATACTACAATTTAATCATTCAAGGATTTCGAGAAAGGCTATCGACTAAGGATTATCCGGAAATGCTTCTGCATAGCATCAATATGACGGAAATGCTGAGCTACGTCTTCAAAGGAGAACTGGATAATTTGGTCGATTTCTTGAAAGTAAAGATACAGGTTCTGGAAGAGGCCGGCGTAGATTGTGTCGCCTTAGCTTCCAACACGCCGCATCTGGTATTTGACGAATTAGCGGAAGTCGTGCAGGTACCTATGGTTAGTATCGTGGAGGAAACCTGTAAGGTCGTAAGGGAATCTAAGCTCAAGAAGGTGGGATTGCTGGGGACGAAGTCGACTATGAGTATGGGGTTTTATCAAAGGGCCGGGTCGAAACAAGGCATTGAAATAGTAATCCCTGAGGAAAAACAACAAGATTACGTTCACGAAAAGTACATGGGGGAACTGGTTGTTAATGAAATAAAGCCGGAGACGAAAGAGCGTCTAGTCGGAATAGTGGACAAATTACAAGACAAAGAAAGTATCGAAGGCCTTATCTTAGGGGGAACGGAACTACCACTAATTTTACAGCAAGAGGATTTCCAGCGTTTGAAGGTGTTCAATACTACGGAGATCCACGTTAAGGCCATTTTAGATAGAATGTTGGCCTAGTTTTTTCTTACCACTGATGGTAGGTTCTCATCTAGCCTTTAGGCATTCTTGATAGATAAAGTATGAACAAACTCCATGGTAGAATCTAAAGAAAGCTATTTCGAAAAAGAAGTAGAGAAAATTAGAAACCTCATCTATTCCAATCAAGTACAACTAGATACCATCATTGCGACTCGAAGGTATATTAATGAACATTACGATACTGATCTGAATCTAGAAGTACTATCTCGCGAATTACTGGTCTCAAAATATCATTTACTGCGCTTGTTCAAGCGCTATTATGGGCAAACTCCACAGCAATATCTAAGTCAAAGGCGAATTGAAAAGGCTAAGGAACACCTGCGGGCGGGAATGAGCGTAACAGAGGTGTGTTTTGCCGTTGGCTTCAAAAGCTTAGGTTCCTTTAGCTCTTTGTTCAAAAGGAAAACCGGGGCATCACCAGTGGAGTATCAAAAAAGAGCAATCTCGGAGAAGTAACTTATCCGCTAATTGCAGAACTTGGCACCCTAAACCTAAATAGCTAATTAATGAGAGTTAAAGTAACCAGTGTTCCCGTACAAGATCAAGAAGTAGCCTTGCAATTCTATACCCAAAAATTGGGGTTCGTAAAAAAACTAGATATGCCTTTAGGGGGAGGTAATAGATGGTTGACCGTAGTATCTCCAGAAGAGCAAGATGGACCAGAAATCCTCTTAGAGCCTGCTCCCGTCCATTTTGAACCCGCCAAAGTATTCCAAAAGGCCTTGTTTGATGCGGGTATTCCTTGGACACAATTCTACGTGGACAATGTACAAGCAGAATATGACCGCTTGACGGCTCTCGGTGTTGAATTTAGTATGGAACCCAAAGAGATGGGTACGGTAAAATTTGCTATCTTGGACGATACTTGTGGTAATAAAATTCAATTGGTGGAAGAACTATAGACGCCACACCACAAATTAAGGACAGATAGTCCGACTCCATTTTCACAGTAAATACACTCCTGACTTCCGTAATTCCAAGCTACAGGCTGCCTTGCTTACCCATGCCTGTAGGGATACATGTAATTACTTTTTTCTCTAATCCTGTCTGTCGATGGCGTTTAGTTGAAAGCCTTTCGCATTATAGCAGCGGGCTTTTGAATTAGAAGCTGACTGAAGTCTGCAGACTGGCTGGAGAAGTAACCCTATAAATCAGGAACTGTGAAGGCAATATTTATCTGTCTATTTTGTATGCTTAGTGTGCAAGCTTTTAGCCAGCAATCTTGGGTGAATCTACCGGAGGAAAACCTGGCGGAGAAAGCCATGGAAGAGGATAATTATGCATTGGCGATTAACTTGTATGAACAAGCGCTGGAAATTCGAAAAGCTAAATATCCCAAAGGTATTTACTGCAGTCTGACTGCCTTTAAGGAAGTGGCGGAGGCCATGGATCATCTTATCATAGCGCATGGCAAGGCGGGCAACTATAGGAAGCATATTGAGCTTTGCCAAGAACTGTGTGCTTGGGCAAAGGATGGAATGGAGGTGTTTCCCACTAAGCCAACCTGCTATCTGGAGTATGGACTAACGCAGATTAAAGTTGCGGAATCCTATCAAAAGCTAAAGCAGTACGATCGTGGGGTAGAAGTCTGTCAGAATCTCGTCGACTATTTACAAAACCCCTCCAATAATCGCCCCCTTAAGCACGTAGCCAAGTATACTGTCGGCTATGCATATAGCAGGGCTGGTGATATCCTAAAGGATCAAGGCCAGTTGAAAGCCTCAGCAATACAGCATGAAAAAAGCGTGGCGGCCTGGCAAAATACACTCAAGCAGTCCAAAGAAACATTAGTGCATGAAGCGATTGCGAGGCAGTCTGAGATATGTGTGCAACGATTTGCGAAACTAGAGGACTCCACGCAGGTGATCAAGTATGCTCAGATCTCCTTGAGGCATTATGAAATCTTACTCAATCGAGACCCAGGTAGCGAGAAACTGCGCAATAAAGTACAGACGGCCGGCAATTCATTAGCCAATTATAAATCTGGGTTTGGGGAATACCAAGACGCTATCTGGCGCTATAAGAGAAGTCTAACCATCCATGAAAAACAGTTTGAAGAAAGGGGGAAAGCCGATGATTTAGAACAAATGGCTGCCCTCAATTTGAAGATATCGGAGGCCTATACGGCTTTAGACGATGTTGCAAAATCAGTGGAACACCTCTTTACCAGAGTAGAACAATTGGTGAAGCTGGATGAACTCGTGGAAGATCTTGATTACTCCTACACCGTTTCTAGAAATCAGTATGATCTAGCAAAGCAATATGAGACCCTTGGTAGTTATTCAGAGGCCTTAAAAATGATGGATGAATCTATTGTGTGGGGCATAAAAGCCATTGAAAAAGACACCACTAGTACGCGAAGGAAGGAATGGCAATGGGTACAAGAGTTTTTCCGATATCAGCTCTTGAAGAAGATGGAAGATTATGGGACTGCTCATAGCTCGCTAGATCGCTTGAAAAAGATTCTAAATGGATTAGAAGAACTAGAACCCGAGATTCAATATTCCGAATACATCAGGGAGGTGGAAGTCTCTCAGAGAGAATTGGCCTATCCTGAAATCGTGAAGTTGGATACAGAAATAGACAATATGGAAGGGGGGAAAATGAAGTTTGACAAAGCCGTAGAATTAGTGGAGTCAATACGAAAGAAGATGCGAAAAGATCGATCTATGCGCCTGCCCTTTGTTCGGCACACCAATGTACTGGCTTGGAGTGGGATATTGGCCGGAGAGTATAAAGCCACTAAAAAAGCCCTGAAAAGAGCCATGCGCATCAAGCCCGTAGACCCTTACCTCCTCACCAACTATGCGCCTTGTATGCTATTCATGGGGAAATACAAGAAGGCAGATAAAATTTATGCTAAGTATTATAATGAGCCATTTAGACCCGGGCAAAAGGTAATTGCTGGATTTATAGCTGACCTGGAAGAGTTTGAACAAGAGGGTGTCATACCTGAAATGCATCGCGAAAAAGTGGATGAGATCAAAGCACAGTTGAAAGTTTGGCAAGAGGAGATGAAAGATACCTCCCCGAAAACGAATTGATAGTCAAAAGGACTTTTTGTTAGTCCCAATTGAAAGATCTTTATTCTTCCGCTTTTGTACTGCTGGAGAGTGGTAGCTAATTGTTAATTTAGTTCCAGTGATTAGTGCAGACTTAGAGCATGTACTAAGCATCGCCACCAGTAGCCTAGATGAATATGGAAGAAAAAGAAAAGCCAAGGCTGGCCCGATTAACGGCTATTATCACACAGCTACAGTCCAAACGACTGGTCACAGCCAAATACTTAGCAGAGAAGCACAAGGTAAGTGTCCGGACGATTTATCGAGATATTCGTACACTCGAAAAATCAGGCATCCCCGTCATCACCGAAGAGGGCAAGGGCTTTTCCATCATGGAGGGGTATCACCTCCCTCCGGTGATTTTTACAGAAGACGAAGCGAATGCTTTGATTACAATGGAGCTGCTTGCTAGTAAAAACAAAGATCAATCCCTCACAGATAATGTCTCTAGCGCCATTGAAAAGATAAAGTCCATCTTAAGATATTCACAGAAGGGTAATGCGGACTTGCTGTCCGAACGCGTCTACTTTGGCGGTAACAATAAACTAGAGCGATCCAGTAGCAACTTAATGCAGATTCAATCCGCCATTATCCACTTCAAGCTCTTGAAGATTGAATATTTGTCCACCGAACAAAAGCGGACCACCCGGACCATTGAACCCTTTGCGGTCTACAGCAACAAGGGAAATTTCCTACTCATCGCCTTTTGTAGATTGAGAGATGATTTCCGTGCTTTTAGAATAGATCTTATTGAGAAACTCAGCCTGCTGGAGGAGACTTTCACTGCCCATAATATGACGATTCAAGATTATTTTGAAGAATATGTGAAATAGGAGATACCTGCTAAACCACCCTTGACATACCTGTGTCACAACCCCATTTTAAGTTTGCTGCATAATCATAAAAACAGCAATAAAAATGGAAATTTTAACAATCGTAACACTTGCTTTATCCGGACTACTTTTATCCTTTGTTGGCGTATCCAGGCTAAGTAATCCGATCAATGCCTACCTCAAGAATTCAGGCATTACACTCGCGAAAGAGGTTGATTTGTTGAATGAAATGAGAGGCGTGAGTGGGGTGATGCTCATGGGGGGAATACTCATATTGTTGGGCATCCTTTTACCTCAATTGACTTTTACTTCGCACGTTGTGGGTTCACTGCTTTTCCTTGGTTTTGCTATTGGTAGAATCCTAAGCATGCGTGTGGATGGCCAGCCTAACAAGCAAATCGTTCAGGGGTTGATATTTGAGCTGGTTTTCGGTGGGTTAAACGTAGTTTGTGTAATCCTCACCCAGTTTTGATCTTCGGCCAAGGCTACTCGATAGCAGACTACCTAAAGGACTTGGTGGCGCAAAGGGTATGGTGTTCATTGCCAGTGCGAACTGGTGGTGTCACGTACCCAGCCACTACTCAGTTGTTATAGGAAGCTTGCCCTGGGCCTACTGAATCCGCTCTGTATGCTAGGATTGTTGTTAATGAATTCCCAAATAGTTGTTAATGAATGTAAACGATAATACTTCCCAAGGTTTTGGCTGGTACTTTAATTGGAGAAAACAACTCCATTCTCCAATTCAAAGCTAAGACGATGAAATACAGTATCCTCTTTTTGATCAGCTTCTTATTAGGCCACGCTGCATTCAGTCAGCTATCCATTAACCGAAACTTAAACCTTGAATTGGCGGACAGAGATAGTATAAAGTCAGCCCTGCTAGAGGAGTCGTTGAGTGCTTTCTTAACGGAGGCCCAAAATGGGGACTACTCTCATGAATACGTAGATTCACTTCACCTGCAAGAGTATGAGTTCTTCTTTAGCAAGTTGGCTGGTATCGGTAAAACCAATAAGTCCCTATTCAATGACCCGATTATTCTAAAATCCTATACGCCAGACGGGCACTCCTATTATATTACAGTAGCCTTTAGTGGGGTTAAGGATGATCGTCCCTTCATTTATCAGATTACAGAATTCAAAACGGTACCATATCGGGATCACTACCGCTTCTATTGTCCCTTCCAGGAACGAACCGCCAATTTTAAGCGTAAGAAAATTAAGAATGTTACTTACCACTACAGCGGAACAATCGATGAGCAGAAAGCGAATCAGTTTGCGCGCTTCAAAGATGAGCTTTCTGACCTTACCGAAACGCCAAAATTGCCCTTGGACTACTATTGTTTTGAAAGCTTAGATGAATTGCTAAAATCCTATGGATTTCTGTACAGCGCTCGTCAATGTAATTTCTTATGCTATGACCTCGGTTTTACGGATAATGGCGGGAAAATCTACCTGACCGGTACGAATAACGAAAACTACAGATTTGGATATATAGGAGATTACCTATACGAGAACTTGGCCGATCCCGAAAATATATATTGGCCTTTTGTACAGGGTGTTTCCACTTATTATGGCGGTTATGGCTTAAGCTATGATAGCATGGAGGAACTGAAGCAGCAATTTAGAGCGGAACTGAAAAAGAATCCTACCATTGATTTTTTGGAGGAGTTCCAGAAAGGAAGGAAATCTTCCATTAATCGGCATTTTTCCTATTATGTGATGAGCGCTTTTTTATGTGAAGAAACTTTAAAAAGCAAAAGCTTCGACGAGGTACTAAAACTGATTTATTCTGGCCAAAATGGAGAACAGTTTTTTGAAAACCTTGAACAGGTTTTACATATCAACGAAAGCAACTTTCACGAGACTATAGAAAGATTGATTAGGGAAGGATGACGACCTGCGTAGGGAAGAAACCTCATTCATCATAGCTTTAGGGGACCCAAAGTGTGAGCTTGATACACTTAATTTCCTGACTTTTTTCCCTTCCAAAACACAGTGATACCTTTAGGTTTTTTCACTTGGGGTGGGGAGTATTTGCTAGTTGATTTGATTCCAATGTCACGGGTATCATTGATTTTGAGCAGGTAAAGACCATCGATGCTCACTGGATTCAACTCTTAGCCCCTAGCAGTAGAGTACCATCAAAATAATAGGTCACTTCATCATCAAAAAATAAAATATGTTTGAAATAGGTAACCTTCGATAACTGATTTTTCAATAGCCTCTGCATGACAATTAGAATAGCTAAGTACCACAGATGATTTCTACAAATTATCCTTACATTTGGCGTACCGCTACCGTATGCCATTCACAACGATGACCTAGCCTTAAATTTAAGCAAATTCGGGCCCGCTAGATAGAATCTAGTATTTCACTAAAAACCCACAATATTGTCATTACTATTAGCCCTTTTCAGCATTGGCATTTTCCAGGGAATCATGTTGGGAGTGATTATTTTTAGGTCACCTATTTTCAAAAGTGATGCCAATAAATACTTGGCCTACGCCGTGATCGGGCTTTCATTTTCTATGCTGAGCCTGGCTTCAGCGCTCACAGAAGCCTCCGAAACAAGCCTAGCAGTCCGTATTATCGACGCTTTCTGCTCAGGGGCATTGTTTCCGGTACTGATACTGCTATTCATCGTCAATCAGGTAGACCATCCGTTTAAGCATTCCACCAAAAGATGGTGGTTATTTGTTCCCCATTTGATTTCGGTTGGCCTTAGTTTGCTGAATATAGTCGTCGATTTCAACAGCGCATTTTTCTTGTTTGAAGTTCTTGTCGAGGTGATCGACCTCTTTCTGTTCCTGCTGATCTTGTTCTTTATTCCTAGTGTTTTGCTATACGCCTACACCTTCATTAAGTACGCCAGGATACAAGAAAAAAAGTGGCTGACCCAACTCTGGTTTTGGTTCTTTATCATTATGACTTCGTGGGTTTCGTCCATATTTTTTGCCATGTTTTCCTTAATTGACATGGCCTCAGTAATGAGAACGATCGCTTTGGGTGCTGCCTTTCTTATTCACTGGATCACCTACGTAGGCATATTTAAATTCAAACTTTCCCGAGACCAGGAAGAGATCAAGGCTTTGATTAGGAAATGGAAGTCAGGTCCCAGCATGCCAGCCATCTCACCAACTGCAGAGCTTTCGGTTAGCAGTGAAAAGCGAACAGCCTCCTTAACCGCAGAAAATTCATACTTCAAAAAATTGGAATCGCTTTGTGTCAACGAACGAATATATCTTAACCATACGTTGGACAGAGCCCAAGTAGCTGAGTTGTTGGGGATCAGCCCGAGCTATATTTCCCAAATTGTCAACACCATTACGGGCGACAATTTCTCAACTTACATCAATCGCTACCGGGTTGAAGCCGTCAAGGCAATGATCACTGATGCAGAATTTGATAATTATAGTCTATTGGCGATTGGGCTGGAAGCCGGATTCTCTTCAAAAACTACTTTTTATACGGCTTTTAAAAAAATGACAGGAATGACCCCAAACATGTACCGAAAAACACATAAATAGGTTCGGATTCGTAGAAATTCAAGGTTTCGGAACTGCTGGCAGTGGTATTTGGCCGACTCTTGCCTTCGAAACAATCTATTGAAATTATGAATCTGACAAAATGCCTTTTAAGGTTTTTCAAGCATTATGCTACTCCTGGTAGTGAACCAGATGTAAAAGGAGCCCTAGGAAAACTAAACGTAAATATTTCCTGCCTTCCCCTACTCAAATCCTTCCTTGCTGTTTTATTACTGTTATTTACAGGGAAACTGACCGCCCAAGATGCAGCTGAGCCACCCTCTTTTCGCGGGCAAGTCGATTTCAAGATCGGATATTTTGGCAACCTACGTTCAAACCAAGGCCTTAGCTTAGGTACCGAATATGTATGGTTGGAAAAAGTGAAGGTCAGAGATGGTAGGAAGGGGCAAAAAACGATTAGGCGTCAACTTCTGCTGAATGGAAGCTTAGGCTATTCCACAAACTTCGCCACTCAAACTCAGAACGGCGTGTTTGCCTACTCCGGCCTCACCTTACGCAGGGTTAATACTAAAGGTGGGGAGCTTTTCGTGGAACTAAATCCACTAGGGCTGTACCGCTCTGTACTCCCCGATACCTACGAAGTAGTTGATGAGGATGTCTCTAGTGTTTCGTTTCCGGGTAGAAGCTACTATGCCCCATCGGTAGCCATGGGCATAGGAGGATCCTGGAAAGGGGTAAAAAGATCCGGTTGGTACTTAAACCTTCAGTACACTCTTCTTACCAACTACAACTCGGGCATATTGCCGATCTTCTCCTTGAACTTTGGTTACAAATTCAGTTTCAACAAATAAGCCCGATAAAAATCATAAGCTATGAATTTCAACATGTATAAAACAGCAGTTACTCTGCTCGTACTACTAAATATTTTCTCTTGCAAGAAAGAAGAGGTAGACCTTAGTGACCTACATGAAACCATCTACTTAAGGCACAAACAGGCTGACATGCCTGCCTATGTCCATGGCAATGCTTCCGAAAAAGTATTTCTAATTTATCTGCACGGTGGTCCCAGTGGAGCGGGATTGGAGGCTCGGATAAATTCTATGATTACTGAAGTTGAAAAGAATAATGCTGTGGTGTATTTCGATCAACGAGGATCAGGGAATGCGCAGGGAAAGTATGCGGAAGAAGACGTGAGCATTGATGAAATGGCAGAGGATGTATTGGCCCTAGTGAAAGTCTTGCGAGCCAGATACGGTGACGACGCCAAATTTTTCTTAATGGGTGCGAGCTGGGGAGGTACCCTGGGACCTGCCACCTTGCTAAAAGAACAGGACGCTTTCTATGGGTGGATTGACGTGGCCGGAGCACATAGTCCTAAAGACTTGTACGAGGAGTATCCAATTGTCTTTTCGGAAACGGCAAATGCGCAAATTGCGTTGGGGAATAGTGCCCAGCACTGGGAAGATGTCCTTCAACTCATCCAGGAAGTAGGTTCTAGCTACAGCGCTGAAGATTTCTCCAGATTGAATAGCAAAGCGCACGAATCAGAAGTGATACTTGCTCAAGACATGGTTATCAATGAACCGCAATTTCTTGATGAAGATGGAGACGAGCTTCGCTTCGCTGCAAGGAACAACCTACAGACATTGATTATTTTAACCGAAAATGGGCTTTGGCGGGATGTGTCATTTACAGACCGCCTACCTGAAATTACCATACCTTCATTGGTTCTTTGGGGGAAATATGACCTTGTGGTTCCTGCAAAGTTTGCTCAAGAAGCCTATGATCAGCTCGGCTCTACACACAAAGAACTTTTTATTTTTGAACGTACAGGGCATAGCCCGCTGGAATCTCAGCCCGATCTTTTTGCTGAAAAGGTCATTGAGTTTATTAATGAGTTTCGGTAAGGTAACTATTCTAGAATCTAAGAGATGAAGTTTGGGACTATCGGAATTCTATCAATTAGCTGTAAATCTCTTTAGATCGTTGAATCCAATTGGGTAGGTCTGGAAACAATCGCAGCAATCTGATGCTTAATTACGGTAGTATCCATAAAATTTGTAAAGGTCAATAATTGGAGTTTGGGGCTAGCCTAAAACTCCAATTATTATTTAAGTAAATTGATCAATTCTTCAAAGAACTTTTTTAAAAAATATGATCGAACCCCACAGAGAATCCTGTCCATTATCGGCGCAAAACTCTCTGCAAAACTATTGGGGATGTACTTAGTAAGGTGCTTTTGACCTTTATCTAAAAATGCAACCTCAATTGATTTTCTGCGTCTTTAGGCAGCTAGACAGAACATCAATTTCTCTTCATGGGGCACTTAATAAGCATTGTTTTCAGCGTGGGTTTTGCCTTATGCGCATTTATAGTTTTAGGACTTTTTAAAAAAATAAAATCTGGACTTCCTCAGCGGCTTTTGATTGTTTTTTGGGTATTCCTGCTCTTTATAATCCTTACTTACTACGCAGATTTACATCAAATAATTTGGCTGTATATTATCAGCTTCCCTTTTCTGAATCTGGCACAGGTTTTCCTCCCGGTGCTGATATTCCTCTACTTGAAGTCTATATTTTTTAAGCAGGATCGATTCTTCCAGATGAATGTGATTCATCTAGCCCCCAGCATGCTTTATGCTTTGACCTATACCCTCCCGATACATGTAAATTATGTGTCAGATTCGATCGTATTCTCCTATGTAGAGGAAATTGATACAGTCCAGATGACCTTATATAAAGACATTTACGGCGTTCTTTATTTTGTTTTCTCAATCAGGTTATTGCGCCAAGTAGAAGGGAAGTTAGTGCATGTTTTCTCCGAAATATCAGAAGTGCAGTTTAGGTGGCTTTTCAAGTTTGTGTATACCTTTTTCGGGGTGATCACCTTAGACTTTCTATTTTCATTTGCTGAATTTGTGGGGAACTATAATGTTCAATGGGATGGCTATATCGTCGTGTTGGTGCTCATTATATCTATGTTTTATTTGGCTTATTACGGTGTCCAGCAAGTGAGCCATTTTATTCCAGCCTTTCTATTTGAGTCGCCGCAGAAAAGAAAAATAGCATCTCAAGATTTCACAGCACTCGCCATCCAGTTAAGGCAACTGATGGAAGAAGAGAAACCTTACCTAACTCCGAATCTCTCTCTTAGGGAACTGGCAGAAAAGATGGGGACTTCAGACAAATCCTTATCCATGATGATTAATAATCACCTGAAGGTCAGTTTTTATGATCTGGTAAATGCCTACCGGATAGAGGAAGCCAAAGCAAGGTTAATATCCGATGATCTTGAAAAATATACGGTTACTGGAATTGGGGAAATGTGTGGATTTAGTTCAAAGAGTAGTTTTTATCGCGTCTTTAAAAACGCAACAGGGATCACTCCACTCAACTACATAAAAAAGGAAAGAACATAGTCCCATCGGATGCATTGGGACAAATGGGATCGATATTTTATTTTTTCCTAGCCTTCCACTCACCAAATTGAGCGCGATAGAATTGAAGGTGTTTAAAAACACAAGAATTGTCAGAGAACTAAACTCATACAGTATGTATCAAAAATTCTTTTCGCTCCTATTATTTCTTTTGCTAACTGGACTCCTGCAGGCTCAAGGGTTAGATAATCTGTCGAAAAAGACGGATCAATTTTTCAATAAGTATCTTTCTGATGATAAACCGGGAGGTGCTGTCATAGTCATTAAAGATGGTAGGGTAGTGCATAAAAACACCTATGGACTAGCCGACTATGAAAATAAAGTGCCGCTGTCCACAAGTTCCGTATTTGACATAGCGTCCGTTTCAAAGCAGTTCTTGGGTTACGCGGTAGCGCTTTTAGAGAAAGCCGGTAAGCTTTCCCTACAAGACGATGTAAAGACCTACATTCCGGAATTCCCAGATTTTGGTCATACCATCACTTTAGGCCATCTTCTTTACCATCAGAGTGGCTTAAGAGATTGGCCATCCGCCATGAAGCTCGCAGGAGTTGGATTCGATGATGTACTCAGCTTCGAGCAAATCCTATCCATGGTATACCGACAAGAGGCTCTGAATTTTGTTCCGGGTAGTAAGTACATCTATTCCAATACGGGCTACAACGTCCTAGTTGAAGTGATCCAACGGATCACAAAGCAGCCGTTTCGGGCATGGACCAAAGAAAAGATTTTCCTGCCTTTAGGAATGAAAAACACTTTCTTTAAAGACCAGTTTGATGAATCGATTCCAAAAGAAGTGAAAAGCTATTTTAAAGAAGAGGATCAATACAAACGGAGTACCAATGGCTTGACCGCAATGGGATCCAGCTCTTTGCAAACGACTATAGATGATTTTGGCTTATGGTTGCAGTATCTCGATAGCGAAAATGCTAAAGATCTTGTCGCTAAAATGCAGATACCCGGTACCATCACTACGGAGGCACCCGCTAACTATGCTTATGGTTTAGAAGTAGATACCTATTATGGTCTTAAGCGAGTGTCTCATGACGGAAGCTGGGCTTCCTTCAATACGTTCATGGCCTATTTTCCGGATGAGCATTTTTCAGTAGCGGTATTCTTAAATCATGAAAATTGGGTGCAAGGATTCGCTCAGGAAGTGATTGAGATTTATCTTAAGGATAAGTTTCAAGGGGATAAAAGAGGGCCTTGGTTTTATTACGAAGAGAAACCTAAAATATCGAAGGATCTCGACCTTGATCTTTCGCGCTATACGGGCATTTATGATCTGGAAAAATATCTGTCCTATCTGACCATCACGGAGGAAAAAGGTCAATTATATGTACAGGCAACTAATGAAGATAAACAGCTGATGCAGGCCGTTTCCGCTACCCGATTTTGGGTAGATGAATACAGTCAATCTATTTATTTCAATACAGATCAATCAGGGAATATAGAAAGTGTTACTTATCATAAGTCACTATGTGAACGAAGAACTCCGATACCGGCAAACGAAGCACCAGATCTTTCTGCCTATGAAGGGGATTACTATAGCCGGGAGTTGAATGCTAGTTATCAGGTTATATTGGAAGATGGACAGCTGTACCTGTCAAATCTTAGAAATGGCCGGTCTCCCCTAGAAAGAGTTTGGAAAGATGGCTTTATCAATGAGACGAACTATGCACCGCGGGTTGATTTTCAAAGAAATGCCAAAGGAGAGATTGTTTCCTTTAGGGCGTCACAATTCAGAAGCAGAAACCAACTATTTAAAAAGCTGGACTTGAAGGATTAATTCTCTACGATCAGTTCCATGTTTGATGATCGCTTTTGGAGGTGAAGAGCTTCAGTTTCCATCCAAAGGGTGAACGTCAAACATGCACTGACTTACGACTGTTAGCATATGAAAACATTACCACCATTACCCCTCCTTATTGTGTTGATATTAGGGTGCCAATCAAGGGAAAGAGAACCTGGTATATCCGAATTCCTACCCTCAGATTATGTATTGGACGGTTCAGTTTCTCATCTAGAGATGATGGATACCATCCAAATGACGACCTATTACGAGGACGAAAACCTAGTAATTAGAGAAGCAAAGGATAGATATTACATCGGCGTACGTTCAAATCGCAAGACGATCCTAAGTGCCTATTATCTCGCGCCGGATCAGCTTAAGGTCATGCATGCTTCAGGAGCCTTAGGGGAAACCAACTTTCTTAGAACTGATGAATACTGGGTGAAAGATCGACCAAAATGGGATTGGAGATATCGCGATACAGTCATTTGGGGCCGCTATCACAAGGAAGATTACCTACATAAGGACCCCATACAGGATTTCGAAACCTACTACCAAACCTTTGGTTGGGTTGCGAATACGATATCCTTTGGGAGCAATCGAGAAATGGAATTGGTTATCTCCAAGGATTTGGTGGAAGATGTGACTAACTTTTGTGTTTCCTACGAATTCGACACTCCTGCTGGTGTCAGAACGATCATAGCGCCAGGTCGACCTGGAGGCATCACACAAAATGACTCCCTAAACGCATTAATTCATGAAGGCGCGATTCCTTTGCTACCTGATACCCTGCTCCATGATTTCTTTAAGTTGGAGTAGAAGTTAGCTTTTCCTCCTTCTTTCTACCAAAGGTATACATGAAATAACCGCCAGAAATAAACATGACCAATCCATAAATACCCGCTGGAATGGAAAGCGTAAAGTTGGCTAAAACGGTAGAGGCAATGACAATGGCCAAGGTGCCATTCTGAATGCCCGATTCGATAGCAATCGTTATCGCCTGCTTTTGCTCTAATTTGAAGAATTTGGCACTGTAGTACCCCACTAGTAAAGTCAGAAGATTTAAAGCCACAGTCGCTCCTCCGATTTGCGGGAAGTATTTAGCGATCGTTTCTCGCTCTGTTATGATGATGGAGACTAGTATTACAAGAAATAAGACAGTGGAAAAGATTCTCACCGGTCTATCCATCCGCAAAGCAAAAGCTTCCTTACGAGATCGGATAAACATGCCGATGGCGATGGGTATAATTACAATGACCAACACCTGCAGTAACATCCCCACCTCATCCACATCGACAACCTGCCCAGAATTACTAAAATAGTTGAAGGCAAAACCCACGTAAAGCGGTATGGTCACCAAGGTAATCAAGCTACTTACCGCTGTCAGCGATACAGATAGTGCCGTATCTCCGCGAGATACGTGGCTGATGAGATTCGAGGTCACACCCCCCGGGCAAGCGGCCAACAACATCATACCGATCGCCAATTCATTGGGCAAATTGAATACATGACAAATACCGAAACCGATTAAGGGCAAGAGAATGATTTGATTCACTAAGCCTATCAAAGTGGCTTTCGGGTATTTGAAAATCCGCCGAAAATCGTCTACGACTAGTGACAAGCCCATTCCGAGCATGATGACAAAGAGAGAAGCGGGCAAAAAGACATCGGTAAGAATTGATGATTCCATGACAAAGGCAGTGTTGGCTTTAGGAAAGTACTAATGTAATTGTTTCATATGGATTTTCTTAGTCCTATTGCTTACCTTGTAAGCCATCCACAGTGCATACAAAATCCATTTCCTTTAAGATGATACCTATATGGATAGTTCCCGCTTAAGATACGCACTATTGATACTTACCTTTCCCATGTACTGTGCTTCATGCTCAAGCCTAGCAAGCCATAAAGATCTGGAAGATCTAGAAAAATACGAGTTGACTGGAGCGGTGCAATATATGGAGGAAAAATTCTATTACCCTAAAGATCCTGCCGCTTTACCTGATTCAAGTCACTTTAATCTTGCTGAGGACTTTAGATTTACGGGCAAGCAGCAAATGCACTTTAGTGAAAAGGGCTTGCTCGTGGAGCACAAGTTTTTTCAGTCTACGTTCTTGTCATGGCAGATGTTTTTTGATGAGTTAGGAGTCATTAAAGATGGAACTTATTATAACGCTGAACAGGAGATGACAGAATATGTAAAGCTAAGTTATGACCAAGCGGGAAATCCCCAACGACAGACGTGGTACAATAAAGACAGTATCAGCTTTAGAGAAAAGTTGTTCGTGTACAACGATAGGCGGCAAAAGCTAGAAGAAAAGTATGGCAACAAAAAAATCACCAAATTTACCTATAGCTATGACTCAGCAGGAAGAGAAATAGAGCGGGAAACGTATTTCGACGAGGTCTTATCAACAAAAAGAATCAAGACCTACAATCGGAAAGGAAAATTGTCCACCCGATTGGCCTACAGTGCGGATGGAACCCTTCTTTGGGAAGAAAACTTCGAATATCGAAATAACAAGCTGTACCGAAAAGAGGTGTCCGATCATGCTAAAGCGGTAAGCCGAATCTATCAATATAATCCTTCAGGTCATCTCTCGGAAGTCACAGTGCGAACGCAGGGAGGGGACGACAAGATCAAAAGGTACGAGAAATGGATGTATGAGTACGATGAGCAAGGGAACTGGACCCGCCGACTTCACTATGTGAATGATGATTTACAGGAGCTGAAGACGAGAGCAATCGAATACCGGCAATGATGTTTTTCCGAGTCTGTAATATCGCTGAGGGGGGGACTAGTCAGATCATATGTAATTAACTCAATGCTATGCAAGGCGTAATAGAGCATATAATTAGTCAATTGACAAATAACCAGGAAGGTAAGGCTTGGATAGGGGCCACTTATCAGAGCAAGCTCAAGGATATTACCGATGAGAATGCCTTCATCAGGCCCTTGCCAGATTTACACAGCGTGGCGGAAATCATCTCACACTTAACAACCTGGCAAAAGGAAACCATTCTTAAAATTACGACAGGGGAGGGGAGTCTGACGGATGACTGTGAAGAGAACTGGTATTCGAATGATAAACTGCGGGAAAAGAAGTGGGCCTCGATTTTGAAAGAATATCAAGAAAGCTTGGCGGAAATCATAGTTTTACTTAAAACTAAAGAGGACAGCTTTTTGGAAAAACAGTATTATGACACCGATTTCAAAGGGAACTATCCCTATTCCTTTGTGATCAATGGCATGCTACATCATAACCTGTATCATCTAGGTCAATTGGGGATCATTATCAAATACTTAAAACTAGAAGTTAAGTACTAAGATGAAGAAAGCGGTAAACGAACAATACGGAGGCGTAGAGCAAATCAAGATCATCGAAACGGAACTACCAAAGATTTCGAATGGGGAGGTGTTGGTAAAGGTGGAAGCGGCAGGATTAAACCCTAAAGATATTCTGGTTAGAAAAGGGAAGTTCAAACGATTTACAGGCAACAAATTTCCACAAGGAGTCGGCTACGACTTCTCCGGTACCATCGAAGACCCCAAGAATAGCACCTTTCAAAAAGGAGAAAAAGTCTTTGGTATGGTCAACGGCTGGAGAGGAAGATGCTGTGCCGAATATGTCGATGTTAAAGCCAAGGAGTTATATCAAATGCCAGAAAACATCTCTTTTGAAGCTGCTGCTGGCGTGCCCTTAGCTGGGCAAACAGCTCTACAGGCCATCCGAGACCAAGGAAAGATCACAAAAGGAAGCCAGATTCTAATCAATGGAGCCTCCGGAGGAGTGGGGACCTTGGCCATTCAGATTGCCAAGGAACTGGGAGGGGAAGTGACCACGGTATCTAGCTCAAAGAACCTGGAGCTTTGTAGTTCCTTCGGAGCGGATCATACGATCTCCTATGAAACAACTCAGCTGCTTGAACTTGGGCAATCCTACGATATCTTCTTTGATGTCTTCGGGAACTACAGCTTCCGCAAGATGGAAGGTCTCCTGAAGAATAAGGGCATCTATATCACCACGGTGCCGAAGGCAGATATCATCAAGGAGCAATTCTCCAACCTATTCAGGAGTAAAAAGGCGAGATTGGTGGTGGTAAGGTCCAATGAGCGGGATTTGAGGTGGTTCAGCCAAAAAATCGCGGAGGGCAAAATCAAGCCTGTCGTAGACCAGGTTTTTGACTTTGGTGAAATCCAAGCAGCCCAGACATATATCGAATCCAAGCGGGCGAAAGGGAAGGTGATTGTTAAGATGAATACCTAATCTATCTTTTATTAGATGCAAGAATTAAAAGAGCAAATCGCCCTCGTTACCGGTGCAAGCCGTGGCATAGGAAAGGGAATTGCCATCGCCCTAGCAAAATCTGGAGCCTTCGTCTATTTAACCGGAAGAACCGAAACCGAGGGGGAGGGTGCGACGAACCTTTCTGGTAGTATTGGTGGAACAGAAGCGGAGATCCTGTCGGTTGGCGGTAAGTGCAAAGCCATTCGATGTGATCATACAGATGATCTCGAGGTACACAAGGTTTTTGACCAGATCTTTGCGGAGCAGGACCGGCTTGATATCTTAGTAAATAGCGTTTGGGGGGGATATGAGCACTTCAATGATGGGACCGAGTTTTGGCTAGAGGAAGGCTTTTGGGCATCTCCGTTCTCGAGGTGGGATAAGATGTTTTCTGCCGGTGTTCGGGCCGCCTATGTAGCCAGTAGTCACGCCGCAAAAAAGATGATTGAAAAAAAGACTGGGATCATTTTTAATCTTTCCTATTGGGCAAGCCAAAGGAATGACATGGGCGTAGCTTATGGTACGGCTAAGGCTGCTACCGACAAGATGACGGCTGCTATGGCGCACGAACTAAGTCCATATAATATACCGGTTATCTGTTTGTATCCCGGCTTGGTAAGAACGGAGGCGGTACTCAAAGCCCAAGATCATTTTGATCTATCCAACGCTGAATCACCGGAATTTGTGGGTAGGGTAATCAGCAGGCTAGCCACCGATCCTACTATCATGGACAAGTCTGGGCGAATATTGATTGCCGCCGCAGAAGCCATAGCATATGGGGTCAAAGATATTGATGGAAAACAACCGCGACCATTGACGAGGGATGAGGCTTAGGGTAAGGCCGAGTACTTAAGATGATGTAAATGAAACATACCGAGGAAATAGCTAAGTTTTTTGAAACGGATTTCCCTTTGAATAGGGAAGGGGTAAAGGAATTGATCGATTCGTTTACCGTCCGGGAATTTCCTAAAAACACCTTCTTGCTGGAGGAAGGCGCCTATGAGAACAAGCTCAGATTTATCAACAAAGGAATTGTCCGGGAGTTTTATAGATCTGAAAAACGGGAAGTCAACATAAACTTTTACACCCAACCCCAATTCATCACAGATTTCTCCTCCTTCATACAGGATGGTACCACTAGGAAAAACCAGGAGAGCTTGACTCCGGTGCAGTTATTAGAGCTGGGGAAGGAAAAATTTGTCCAGCTATTGGAAAAGTACAGCTGCGGCAAATCATTCATCGATCAGACTTTCCAAAAAATATTGAAAAACAAGGAAATCTTCGAATACAACCGAATGACTAAGGAGCCGGAAACGCTCTATAATGAACTTCGTATCTATCGGCCGGATTGGTTGCAAGAGATACCTCAATATCATATCGCCTCTTACCTGGGCATCACTCCGGAGACCTTAAGTCGGATTAGAAAAAGACTTTCTTGATTTGAATCAATGAAGATGGGGACAAAACTGAAGTTCTTGGGCCTTATTTTACATTACTTCAATTTTATCGTTCATGAAAATTCAACATTTTCGCAACGCCACTATGGTCATCGAGACCGGAGATATAGTACTATTGATTGATCCGATGATTGGCCCGACAGGAACCATGCCTCCTTTTTCGTTCTTCCGTTCCAAGCCCAGGAGAAACCCAACCGTGCCGCTACCGGAAAGCTGCCAACCTATCTTGGAGAAGGTCACCCACTGCCTGCTCACCCATCAGCACCCCGATCATCTGGACAAGGAAGCGGAGCAGTATTTGACCCAAAAGAACATCCCTGTCATTTGTAGCTTCCTGGATGAGAAGGCCTTCCGCAAGAAAGGACTAAACGTGATCCAGACAGTAGATTATTGGGAGCGAGTTGATTTTCTGGGCGGAAAGATTGAAGGGATTCCCGCCAGACATGGCTACGGCTTTGTGGCTAAACCAGCCGGCAATGTCATGGGTTACTATATTGAACTGCCCAATGAACCGTCCATCTACCTGAGCTCCGACACCATCTATACGGATCAAGTCGATAAGGTACTAAAGGAATACAAGCCAGCCATCAGCGTGGTAGCCGCCGGCTCCGCTCAATTTGATATCTTCAAACCCCTGCTAATGACCGTAGAGGATATCCTGAAATTCACGAAGAATGCGCCGGGTAAGGTCATTGCCAATCATATGGAAGCGGTGAATCATTGTCCTACCACCAGGGTGATATTAAAACAAAAATTGGCAGCGCGCGGTCTGCTTGAAAAGACGTTCATTCCCGAGGATGGAGATTGGTTGGAGATCCGTTAGGGAATTGACCAGGAGGCTCTATAGCATGGTCTGATGACTGCTGATTCTTAAGTTGTGAATCGGAGAAGGAAGAGGTTTTGTCGAATAATGTTTATGGCTAGCAGGAAGGTGGATAGTTTAGGCTTCGTTTGTTCCAGACTTGATTGCAAAGGGGATTGGAAGAGTTGACTTTAATTAGGTCTGAGGCAAGCCGACCTTCACACGCCAACCATAAACCCTACAATATGAGGACGCTCCTTCTGCTATCTTGCCTATCCGTATTTGCCTGTTCGAATCCGAAAGCGCCCAATGCGGAGAAGCCAAGCTATCCGATCACGGACCTGCCATCTATGTCCCTGGAAGAGGCCGGCTTCAACCGCGATTCTATCAACAATCTAATGCAGGCCTTAGCCGAATCCCCACGCAGGCGGGATTTCCGAGGAATGGTCGTGATCAAAGATAACAAGCTGGTACTGGAAGAATACTACGGTACCTATTGGAGGAAGACGGTCCATGACATCCGCTCGGCAGGGAAAAGCGTGACCGCATTACTGCTTGGGATTGCTATTGAGGAAGGCTTAATCAAAGACCTGGACCAAAGTGTCTACTCCCTATTCTCTGAGGAGAAAAACCCTTCCATCAACGAAGACTACCAAAAGATCAAACTCCAACACCTCTTGGACATGGCATCTGGCTTGGATGCTGATACCGATGATACGGATACGCCGGGTCATGCTGTACAGTGGATGTCAAAAGACAATTGGAAATCCTACCTGCTCAATGTCCCTTTGAAGAATCAGCCTGGGGAGCGGTTTGTTTACGCCGATATTCATCCCCTATTAATCGGCTTGGCCATCGAAGAAGCATCTGGGATGAGCCTCAAGGATTATGCGCGCGAGAAGCTCTTTGGTCCTTTGGGGTTTGAGCCCGTTTATTGGTATACTAATCCGGCCAATCAAACCGGAGCAGCGGGTAATTTGTATCTGACTGGCTTTGATTTTGCGAAGTTGGGGCTACTCGTGGCGAATGAAGGCCTATGGGAAGGGAAACAGATCATTAGTGCTGACTATATTGATGCATTGAAAAACAGTAAGGGGTATCCAGAGGTATCCGATTTGTTCTTCGCCGCGGACTCCTATGGCATGTTGTGGTATAAATCAAAACGTACCTTCGGAGACAAGGAATTTGAGTATCTTTTTGCCTCCGGAAGTGGAGGTAATCATCTGATCGTTGTCCCCGAAGAGGAATTGGTTATCGCCTTACTTTCAACCGCCTATGGCCCAGGGCATGGTCAAGGCCGGAGCTATACGGTGATGAGCATGATATTAGCTGCATTACAGTAAATACTGATAAACGATTTAAATAGCCATAGGCGCAAACATCCGAAGTGGATTGGTCGAAGTTAGGTGGTTCTAGTTTTTCGAACTTCACCATTTTGGGATATTATTTCGAGGGACGGGACATATGTACCGTACCCAAAAGGCACGGATTTACCGGGATACATGGCTAGGGATATTTAACCCCTAGCGGGGTTTTGTTTCAAGCTTGTTCAACCCCCAGCAGTCAGTGCTAGCGCCTGTCACAGCGTGACAACATATGCATAGC
>CAJXPD010000103.1 GCA_913057785.1 uncultured Lewinella sp.
TACATTGATGATGTAAGCATTTCTGGTTGTGTTGGTGGTGTTGGTACTCGACTCAACAATCAAACTCCACTAGCTCAGAGCGCGACCGACATCATTACTGCTGTAGGTTTATATCCAAATCCAACAAGAGGACAGATAACCTTAAGCTTTGAAATGCAAAAAGCAGCTCAGGTGCAACTTCAGATTACTGATATTTCTGGTAGAATGATCAGTAAGGAAGCCATGCAAGTGGAAGCAGGAAGACAACAACAAGAACTGAACGCGGATCATCTGCGTGCAGGAGTCTACTTCATGCATATAACAACGAAAGATCAGATTATTACTAAACGCTTTGTCGTTATCCAATAAATCTGATTTTTAGAAAGATAGAGAAAGGTCAGACGGTAATCCCGTCTGGCCTTTTTATTTTGGAATAAGGTCAACCTAAAAGTTTAATCTCATATTTTTATATTATATTATTTTTATATATTTTTGTAGAAAGCAGGCCTACTTACACAACAATTGGTCTCATCTAGGTTTCTAATCCTGCTTGATTTCCACAGTAAAACACTTTGGCTCCTCCCAAAGCTTTCCTAATCGAAAGCACTTTGCCTTTTACATTATGAACAATGACTAAGCAGTATTGCTTGATGGTCAGCATCGACTGTCTTGCGCAAATTTAACTAAGCCCAAACTGCAGTCATGAAACAGCGCAAAGTACTTTTATTCAGTATTGCTCTTCTTATTTCTCAAGCCCTTCTTTCCCAAACCTTTTTCTACGGCCCAAATGGTAAAGAGCATTTGGAAGTATGGCCCGAAATGATCGGCATAACCTTTACTAAAGGAATCGGTGCCGACAGCAAAGAACAAATCGTCGCCAAGGAAGAACACTTACATCCCTTTGATCCTACATCCGAGATCCCACATCCTGCACTCAGCTTGCTTCGGTGCAAGTCCGGACTCTCCCAACAAGAGGTTATTGAAATGTGTCGCCGACTGGAATCACTTGCCACAGTAGCAAAGGCATCGCCAATTTATACTTATACAGATGGAACTTTACAAATTCCGAATAAGCAGATTTTCGCTAGATTAAAAGATCCCAGCTTCTTACCCTCCTTCAAGAAACTCGTGCATAAGGATCACCAAATAAGCTACTCCTACCGTGAAAAAGATCCAACGCTTCTGAACATACAAGTAAATACTCCATCGGCCTGGTCTACAATCGATTTAGCTAATTGGCTGTATGAACAAGGTTGGTTTACATTTGCCGAGCCGGACTTTATCCGCTTACTACATCCCATGCATACTTCAGATCCCATGATAGAAGAACAGTGGGCGATTCACAATGATGGCGAAAACACCTTGTTCTATGGCGGCACTGCCGAGGCAGATATGAATGTGTACGCCGCCTGGAATATCAGTACAGGAAATTCCGCTATAAAGGTTGCCATCATCGACGAGGGCGTTGATCTTCAGCATCCGGATTTGGCACCTAATCTTCTCCCAGGATATGATGCTACAGGTCAAGGTTCTCTTGGCGCAGCAAACTCAGCTGACGCGCATGGTACGGCTTGTGCCGGCGTGGTAGCTGCGGTTGGAAACAATGGAATTGGAATAGCAGGAATAGCATACGATAGTAAGGTAATACCTATTAGAGTGGCTTATCGAGCAGCAAATAATTGGGTTACGACTAATGGCTGGATTGCCAACGCGATCAATTGGGCTTGGGAGCAAGGTCAAGCAGATATTCTCAGCAATTCTTGGGGAGGAGGTAGCCCTTCTTCTCTCATCAATGAAGCCATTGACAATGCCCTCCGTTTTGGACGGAGAGGATTGGGAAGTCCAGTGGTTTTTGCCGCAGGCAATCAAAATGGAGAAGTCAGTTACCCTGCTAGCTATCCAAAGACTATAGCCGTCACTGCCATGAGCATGTGTAATGAGCGGAAATCCTTACAATCCTGTGATGGGGAGACTTGGTGGGGAGCGAATCATGGGTCAGGGGTCGATGTAGCGGCTCCAGGAGTAAAAATTTCAACCCTAGATAATAGTGGAGCAACCGGTTGGGAGGAAGGGAACTATTTAGATAATTTTAATGGGACATCTGCTGCTTGTCCAAATGTAGCCGGGGTGCTGGCTCTTATTCTCTCTACTGCCCCCGATTTATTGGCGACCGAAGCTCGCTATATGTTGGAAAGTTCCTGCGATAAGGTCGGCGGATATGAATATAATCCTTTCATACCCGGACAGGGAAATGGAACCTGGTCGCCCGATCTAGGATATGGCCGTGTCAATGCGGGTAAGGCCCTCAATGCTTTAACTTGTGATAATTGCTTGGGGTGCCTGGATGGCGTACTCAATGGACAAGAAACGGGGATCGATTGTGGTGGGCCCAATTGTTTACCGTGTCCTACTTGTGACGATGGCATATTAAATGGAGACGAGGAAGACATAGACTGTGGCGGCTCCTGTGATGCCTGTATTTGCTTTGATCAGACATTAACCTTAAGTATACAATTCGACCACTATCCCGAAGAAACCAGCTGGTCCATTAGAAGCCCAGAAGGGGTAACGGTTGCCACGGGCGGCCCATTCACGGAAGCCGTAGGTCTGTCGACTTATACTGAACAAATTGTACTATCTGAAGGACAGTACGTGTTTAGCATTCAGGATAGTTATGGGGATGGAATTTGCTGTAACTATGGAGAAGGCAACTTTCAGCTGACGGACTCCAACGGTGCTGTTCTTATCGCAGGCAGCGAATTTTCAGCCGCTGCCAGTGTCGCTTTCTGCATTAGAGCCACCGTGGATACTTGTAATGATGGAATTCAAAACGGGGAAGAAACGGGAATTGATTGCGGCGGGACTTGCACGCCTTGTAGTGAATTAGCCTGCAGTGCTCAAGTGATCGGAAATTCTGATTTTGAATCAGGATGGGGAATTTGGCAAGGTGAGGCAATGGTCCGCCGATCAGAGCAGGACCAAGCATTTGCCAATAGCGGAGAATGGTGCATTAGACTAGCAGGCCCTCGTCAGCAATCAGGCCTGCAAACCTACAGCTTGGATCTAAGCGGCCTCTCCGAGATAGAGATTCAGTTTGCCTTTACTTCCCGCGGGATGGGAACACTTAAGGAGGGCTTTAGTTTACATCTGTCCTCCAATGCAGGAAAAACTTTTACTCCAGTCGCTGAATGGAGGCAAGCCAGAGATTTTGACAATGAAAAACCCCAATTTGAATCCGTCCAACTGCAGGGGCCATTCAGCTCAACAAGTGTACTAAGGTTTCAGATTGATGGATCATCTGAGGATGATCAATTGTACCTTGACGATATAATGCTTAATGGATGTGCCCTTACGAACGAGCCCTTAGTCGCCCTGAACAGGTCAAGAGATGGAAGAAGTGGTACTATGGCTAGCAGGCATAAGGAAAATAGTAGGATGAATTTCCCGTCTCAGGTTGACTTATTTCCTAACCCAGCCAGCAGCACGCTACATTTCAACGCTAGTCAAATTCCGGAACCAATAAGTCGAATACAGATAGTCGATATTCAAGGAGGTATTGTACATAAAGAACCCATCGAGCAGAAGCAGAATGGGAGAATAAGTACTGCAATAGATTTGAACGCGCTTCCTCCAGGAGTTTATTGGTTACAGTTTTACAATGAAGAAGCTATTTACAGGAAAAAATTCATGATACAACGATAAATCAGTTATTTATAGTTGTCGAAAAATATAGATATCAAATAGACATAAAGAAGAATGGCCAATCTACCTCATTGCAGATTGGCCACTTTCATCGGACTTTTCTTCCGATTTGGGGAGTATATAAAAAAAGCCCTACCAGCACTTGACTGACAGGGCCCAAAAGTCATCCCTATGATTATATTTTAAATTGGAAATTTTCAATTTTGTGTAGTGTTTCATCGTTGAATGCAGTCGAAAGATAAGCGTTTTTCCAATATTTAGAAAAAAACTTATAAAAAATTTATCATACAAGCAGCGAAAAACAATTAAACGGTATCTATTAGGTAGGAAACGACATGAAAAATGTCCTAATGAACAGAATTTTGAAACGCAAAACGCCGTCCCGACCAAGATCGGGGTCATCATAATTCCAGAACTAAGAATTAGTTTTCAACAGATTTTATCCTAGCATGATTATGCGTCATTATCCTGGCTCGAGCGATAATGACGCTTTTTTTGTCCTAAGCTCGCTCTTCCCAAATCATAGCCAAGTGAATCAATGTCTCGGCTGATTTTTCCATATCCTGCACAGAAACCCATTCGTACTTCGAATGAAAAGCATGTTCACCTGCAAAAATATTGGGGCAGGGTAAGCCCATGAAGGATAAGCGGGATCCATCCGTACCCCCTCTAATACTAGAAGCTATGGCTGACATGCCTGCCCGCTCAATTGCATTTACTGCATTCTCGACTACCTGCGGATATCGATCCAAGACCGTTTTCATATTGCGATACTGCTCCTTCACAATGAACTCCGCACTAGAATTTGGATATCCGCTTAGCACTTGGTTCAATGTTTCTTGCAAGATAGCTTCGTTCTCCTGGAGTCCAGCCTCCGTAAAATCCCTGATAATAAATTTGATCTCTGCCTGTTCTGCAATACCACTAACCTGGACAGGATGTATAAAACCTTGCCTACCCTCTGTCGTTTCTGGTGAAAGTCGATCCTTCGGTAATGCTGCCAGTACGTCAGCTGCAATCTTAATTGCACTTTCTAGTTTACCCTTAGCAAAACCTGGATGCGCGCTTACCCCTTGTATCTTAATAGTCACTCCATCGGCCGAAAAGGTTTCATCCTCCAAAGTTCCTCTTTTCTCTCCATCCACGGTATAACCAAATTCTGCGCCCAATCTCTCCATATCCACTTTATCTACCCCCCTGCCAATCTCTTCATCCGGCGTAAAAAGAACACGGATCTTTCCATGCTTTAGCTCAGGATTTGCCATTAACAGGCGTACAGCGTCCATAATGGCAGCTACTCCAGCCTTATTATCAGCCCCCAATAAGGTCGTTCCGCTCGCGGTCACGATATCATTACCAATTTGCTCCTTGAGGTCAGGATGATCCGCTTGCTTGATGATAATACTCTCGTCGTCTGGTAGCACTAAATCCTGCCCTTGGTAATTATGGTGTACCAATGGTTTCACACCCGTTCCGCTACTGTCCGGCGAGGTATCCATATGTGAACAAAAACAGATCACAGGTACGTCCTTATTGCTATTGGACGGAATAGTTGCATAGACATATCCATACTCATCTAATTCGGCATCGCTTATACCTAAGTCCAATAATTCTTGCACTAGGACTCGACCCAGGTCTTTTTGTTTTTCAGTGGAAGGATGAGTGGTGGAATGAGGATCAGATTGTGTATCAATTTTCACGTATCTGAGAAAGCGGTCTAGGACAGCGTGTTGGAGTGATAGGGCCATAGCATTAATAATTTTGGTCTGCAAAAATAACTAAATCAAGAAATTATTTGTGGCCGTTCTGGATAAGATGGTAGTTGATCTTGAAAAAGAAGACAAGAAGGGGTTATGCCCATAAAAAAAGCCTCTCAAACTGCTTGTTTGAGAGGCTTTTGCAAAGCTCATTCCCAGCAGGAAAGCTAAAAACCCGCCCTGCAAAGCAGGGCAGGCAATGGCATATTCCTATGCAGGAACTAGAGCTGATTTTAGTTCTTCATACTGTATGTTATGCAGACTTAACAGTCTTGATAATTACCGCAGCTACTTTGTAAGGATCAGCAGCAGAGTTTGGACGACGATCTTCTAACCATCCTTTCCAGTTGTTCTCTACTGTTGCAATTGGAATACGGATAGAAGCTCCTCTATCACTGATTCCGTAGCTAAATTTGTCAATTGATTGCGTTTCGTGCAATCCGGTAAGTCGTAGGTGATTATCTGCACCATATACATCGATACATTCCTTGATCACTTCTGGAGAAGCTCCGAAAGCAGAACAGATTGTATCGTAAGTTTCTTTGTTACCAGCCTCACGCAAGACTGAGTTAGAGAAGTTAGCGTGCATACCAGAACCATTCCAGTCACCTTGGATTGGCTTACAGTGCCAGTTGATGGCTACACCGTATTTCTCAGCAGTTCTCTCCAATAGATAGCGAGCTACCCAGATTTGGTCACCAGCTTCGGCTGCACCTTTAGCAAATACCTGGAATTCCCACTGTCCGGCAGCTACCTCTGCGTTGATACCTTCTACGTTAAGGCCTGCATCCAAGCAAATATCAAGGTGCTCTTCGATGATTTCACGTCCGTATGCATTCTTCGCACCAACAGAGCAGTAGTAAGGCCCCTGTGGTTCTGGGTATCCCCCTACAGGGAAACCTAGTGGTAAGTTCGTTTCTGGATCCCAAAGGAAGTACTCCTGCTCGAAGCCGAACCAGAAATCATTGTCATCATCAGCAATGGTAGCACGGCCATTAGTAGCGTGTGGAGTACCGTCAGCACTCAATACCTCTGTCATTACTAAGAATCCATCTCTACGATCTGGATCTGGGTAAATAGCCACTGGTTTCAATAAGCAATCTGAAGCACCACCGGAAGCCTGACCGGTAGAGCTACCGTCAAAAGACCACATTGGGCAGTCTTCTAATTTACCACTGAAATCCTTAAGAATCTTTGTTTTACTTCTTAGTCCTTGTGTTGGTTCTGATCCATCAAGCCAGATGTACTCTAGTTTTGATTTTGCCATCGTTAAAATGTGTTTTTCAAATTTTTTATAAAATTATTGTCAGCTCTACTCCTACACCTCCACAAAAGAGGGGTAAAAACAGATTAAAATCCGTATACAAACGCTAGTAAGAAGGAGGCTAGACTTCCACTTGGTGCACCATCACCATCGAAGAATACATCTTCAGAAACAGAATCAAATCTCAATTCCGGGATGATTGTCAAGTTACCTGTGGTATAGCTACCAGTTAGTGTGAAATCAGAAGCATTAGTATCTGCAAAATCAGCAAAAACCACGGCATCATCCTGGAACAATTCGAATCTTGCCCCAATCTTGAAGTCATCACTAGCTGCCAATTGAGCGTACAAAGCAACACCAGAGAATCCAACTTCATCTCCCGCATCAGCAAGAGTAGCATTAATCCCTAGGTAGAAATCTTCAGATACATCTACACCACCCGTCAAATCTACTTGAGAGTAACCATCTCCAAACAAACCGTTTAGGTAAAATCCACCATATCCGGCCTGTACACCAAAGAAATAGTCACCGCTTGGGTTGAATTCAGTAATATCCGTTGGATTCAAAATAGCAGCCATGAAGCTAAAGCCACTTTCAGAAGAAATATCCAGCTTCAAACCAGTATGAGAGAATGGACCATATGAAAACATATACGAGGTAGAGTAATTAAAGTTCGCAGTAGGAGAAATCACCTCATACCCTAAGAAAGTATTGAAATTACCCATGGTTATCGTTGCATTCTCTGATACATTCCAGTAGGCATAAAGTTGATTAACGATCTGCGCTGAGTTAGAGTACAATGGAGATGCAAAAACTGCATCGGATCCTCTTGGTCCAAAAACCAAGTCGGCCACTACCCCACCCTTAGCTGTTTCGTATGAAGCAATCAAGTTGATCATACCTAATGAGAAGCCTGGCAAATTTGCAAATGAAGTAGCTGGAGCTACGATTCCACTTTTGGAAATATCGTTTGGTCCGTTCAAGTTCGTTCTAAAGTACGTGTCCACAGATCCTGAAAAAGTCAACTTGGGTTCTTCATCTTCTTCCTCTTCGGCAGTAGCCTCTGTTGCTGTATCCGCGTTAACAGCAATCTCTTTTTCAGTAGTAGCTGTTGCGTCTGTACTTTGAGCACTCACCTGAAGGGTAAGCCCCATTACTAGCATCAAGATTAAGGTTTTGAAAAGTCTCATGATCATTGTTTTTAAAAGTCGTTAAACAGAATAGGTTGCCCAGGGGCTCCCAAAAGCATTTGGAAGTCCTGTCATGATCATCAAGAAACCAGCGAATAAGCGATCCTCTCAAAGGAGTTTTGTTTTTTCGGTTAAAACCTTAATTTTGATTCACTTAATTATGGTCGAGAATTCGGTTATTCTACCGTTTTCTTGATGTCGGCTCCTGGCGAAAGTCAGGGGCCATTTTTTTGTTCGAATGATGAAAAAAGCGCAAGAGCCTAGAGGGAAAAATCTTTAGGAGAAGACTCCTCCCTCTAGCCGTAGCCGTAAGTTGAGTTTATTTCATGGATAGATTGAAGGCTGCACTTTCAACAGAATCAGCGTAAGCCATCATATCGTGTTCTCCGATATCTAATCCTTTCATTTCTTCTTCTTCTGATACTCTTAAGCCCATCGTTACTTTGATTGCATATCCTACTGCGATAGAGAATACGAAGGTGAAAGCAACTACTGAAAGCGTACCAATCAACTGTGTAAGGAAATTAGCTCCTCCGAAGATTCCCACTGCCAACGTACCCCAGATACCACATACTAAGTGTACAGAAGTTGCACCTACAGGGTCATCAATCTTAATCTTATCAAAGAATACTACAGAGAATGGGATGATCACACCCGCAATGGCTCCTACAATGATTGACATACCTGGAGAGATTACATCAGCACCAGCAGTAATACCTACCAAACCACCTAGGATACCGTTCAATACCATGGAAAGGTCAAAAGATTTGAACATTAAGTAAGAAGCAACGAAGGCTCCAATGGCGCCAGCAGAAGCCGCCAGAGAGGTAGTAACGAATACAAGAGAAACACCTTCTGGATCACCACTTAATACAGACCCACCGTTGAATCCGAACCATCCGAACCAAAGTAAGAACACACCGATAGCGGCTAGTGGCATACTGTGACCTGGAATTGGCTTGATCCCTTTATCTGTGTATTTACCGGAACGTGGCCCGAGTAAAATCACGATCGCTAAAGCGGCAGCACCTCCACAGGCGTGTACAAGTGTAGAACCAGCAAAGTCAGCAAAGCCCATTGCATCCAACCATCCTGTTCCCCACTTCCACATACCAGTGATTGGGTAAGCAACGGCTACCAATAGTGTAGCGAAAAGTAGGAATGGTCCTAATTTGATACGTTCTGCTACAGCACCCGATACAATCGTGGCAGCGGTAGCAGCAAACATTGCCTGGAATATAAAGTCTGTCCAATAAGTATATGCACCATCTACGTACTCAATCGGCACATAGTCTGGTCCTGGATCAAGGCCAAATCCTGCGAAGCCAAAAAAGCCACCAGAATAAGCTTCACCAGGGTACATCAAGTTGAAACCCATGATGTAGTAAGTAAGAATACCGATCGCGATGATCATGGCATTCTTGAATAGGATGTTTACAACATTTTTCTTTTGTACAAAACCAGCTTCTAGCGTAGAAAAGCCTAAATGCATGATGAATACCAGTACCGTAGACACCAACATCCATGTGTTATTCGCGGTAAATAAACCCAAGTCCATATTGATTAGTTTGTGTATTGTTAACTAAAAAATTGTCAAACCTGAAATCAGCGCATTAGCGCATAATAACAGCGGCAATAATTTGATTTTTCTTGATTGGTTGGTTTAATAGCCAGTTGTCAATGGTTCCTCAGAGGATGAGGTAAATTGGGCTAATTTGGTGTGGCTAGGAAATGTAGGATTATGAAAGCTAGGTAAGGGACTATAAAAGAAAGTTCTAAAGTGTTCGTGTTTGTTTGGCTATTTGCTTTATTCAATTAAATGGCTTCAGCACCATTTTCTCCTGTACGAATTCTTGTTACTTGACTTACATCAACTACAACAACTTTTCCATCTCCTACTTCACCAGTTCTGGCAGATTCGATGATTGTGTCTACAATAGCTGATACTTTTTCGTCTTCGCAAAGAATGTCTAGCTGTAAACGTGCTATGTAATCTGAGTCGTAAACGCTTCCGCGATATACTAGTTTCTTACCTTTTTGAAGGCCGAAACCCTTGACATCACTGAGTGTAAAAAAGTTGACCCCAATACCCGCAAGTGCATCTCGCACTTTATCGAAACGGGAAAGGCGTACAATTGCCTCTATTTTCTTCATTTTACTTAAATTTGTGTGAACTAAACGTTAGTTTGAAATAAACAATGCTCGTTCAACCGCAAATTTTCTGTTGGCGCCAATTTTGCTCTGCTATCATTGTTTTTATCAATACTTCTGAAAGCAAATGTATGGGCAGGCAACATTTCAGCCCAGCGAAAATTGCGCACCGATGTTAAATTCAAACTGGTCCTAACCAACCTATTTCTCTCTTTATCAATACTTTAACGCCTAACTTTTTGTTATGCCCAACACACAAAAGGACCAGCTATTTATTTTAATAAAGTCCTTAACTAAGGCCGAAAAACGGAATTTCAAATTGTACGCTAGCCGTTCACAGAGCGGTGGTGATAGTAAATTCTTGCAGCTTTTTGATGTGTTGGACCGGATGCCCCAGTACGATGACAAAATCATCATCAAAAAGGTAGCCCGTATAGAAAAACGCCACCTACCCAACCTGAAACGTCACCTCTACAAGCAAATCCTCACTAGCCTTCGATTAATCTATATCCAGAAGAACATCGACATCCAGATTCGCGAACAACTAGATTTCGCTCGCATTTTATATGGTAAGGGAATGTACATGCAGAGCTTGAGACTGTTGGAAAGAATTAAGCAAACAGCAGTGGATCATCATCAGGATGTTCTGCATCTCGAAATTCTAGAATTTCAAAAGCTCATAGAAAGTCGTCATGTTACCCACAGTAGACAAGTGGAGAATAAAATGGAGCGGCTACTTATGGAATCGTTGCAGAGAAGCCAAATTACACATGATATCAATCTCCTTTCTGCTCTAAATATTCAGATACATGGCTATTACATTCAGGTTGGGCATGCCACTACAGTGGAGGACCGACTGAAAAGTTTCGAATTCTTCAATACTCATGTTCCTGAGGGATTGGATCGTCGCCAATTGACCTTTTTCGAAAAAGCAAATTTGTATCAGTCATGGATGTGGTTGCACTACATCAATATGGACCTTGCCAAAGCGCGTGAAAGTGCTGCACAGTGGGTTAATCTGTTCGTAGAAGATCCTAGGATGAGCAGTAAGGATCCCGATCTATATATCCGAAGTCTCTACTATCTATTGATGCTCCTATTCCTCACCCATCAGAAGGAAGACTTTGAACATTATCTTTCCCACCTCAATGCCTTTATTGATAATGCTTGGGAAGATTTAAATGATAATTCCAAAATGCTGGCGAGTGTATATCAGAACCTCTCCAAGCTGAACAAGACCTTACTGTACAATGACTTTCAGGCTGGCATTGCACTGATTCCAGAAATCCAGAATAGCCTGGAGGTTTTTGATAATTATATGGATGAGTATCGCTCATTGCTTTTTGAATTCAAATATGCCTACCTGCACTTTGCTATTGCGGACTTTGAAAAGGCTTTGGACTTCCTTAATAATATTGTCCTCATCAAAAATACTCAGCTGCCGAAAGATTTGCAGATCTACGCCAGTCTTCTACAAATAATGTGCTTGTTTGAGACGAAGCAATATGATCTCATGTCTTACTTCCTTTCACCGCTAAGCAGGTTTGTCAACAAATTTCCGTTCAAAAACAGAACACAGGTTCTCCTGCTGGACTTCCTGAAGAAATTGGCGATGCTGCCTCCATCGGAAGCTGCTACCGCTTTTTCAATTTTTGAACGTGAGGTTGCCGAATTGCGCAAAGATCCCCTGGAAGCCAAAGCGCTGCACTACCTTAGACCGGATTTTTGGGCTAAAAGTCATTTAGACAACTGCACCGTGGAAGAAGCCAGCTACGAACTAGAAAAAGTGTAAAGAAAGAAATACCTTTAGGGGGAAATCCCCATACCAAAAACAAACATGAACTGGCAATACATCCCTCTTTTCCTTTTCGTATTAATTGGTCCTACCCTACTCGCTCAGACGGATTCCATTCCGCTACCAGACATAAAGGGCGAAATCATAGAAGATATCCTACTAAATGCTGATGAAGAAAGCGATTTTGAGTTCAACACGGCCTTCGAATACTTAGACGCTTTTGCGGCATCTCCGCTCGACCTTAACGAAGCAAGCGAATCAGAAATCCGTGAAATTGGTTTATTCACTGACGTTCAGGTCTTAAATCTTCTACGATACAGGGAGATGGTCGGTGACCTAATATCCATTTATGAGTTGCAAGCCGTTCCGGGACTGGATCTAGCTACTATTCGAAAGGTGGTTCCCTATGTTACGGTCAAAGGGCATGTCGATGACTATCAATTGTCGATTTTGGAAATGATTAGCGAGGGGAAAAATGAATTCTATAGTCGTTGGCAAACCGTTGTGGAGGAGCAAAAGGGATATCGCCCTTTGGCAGAAGGAGAAACTGCTAGTCGGTATTTAGGCGATCAAAATCAGCTTTACCTCAGGTTTAAGCATTCTTATGGCAATCGGCTCAGCTATGGCATAACGGCTGAAAAAGACCGAGGAGAGGAGTTTTTCAAAGGGAGCAATACACAAGGCTTTGACTTCTATTCTGCCCATTTCTATCTACGTAATTACAATCAAACCATCAAGGCTTTGGCCATCGGTGATTATGGCGTGAGTTTAGGGCAAGGTTTGATCTTTTTTACAGGCTTCAACTATGGCAAAAGTGCCCAGGTAGCCACCATCAAGAGAAGTGGTCGCCAATTACGGGCTTACTCCTCTGTAAACGAGGTCAATTTCTTACGAGGGGCGGGAGCGACCTTAGGCCTTGGAGAGGATGTAGAATTGACCCTTTTTGGTTCCTATCAAAGTATAGATGGTAACTTGGTATTACCGGATTCTACGGATACTGATATTTTGGAAGCTAGTATTTCTTCCTTGAATGCTACCGGGTTGCACCGAACCGCCAGAGAGATTGAAGATCGGAATGTTATACAAAAGTTGACTGCTGGAGGTAGCGTGAAATATAAATTGGATAAAGGGCACGTTGCCTTGAATGGCGTATTCCATCAATTCAGCAAGCCCTTAGAGAGCCGGATTCAACCCTATAATCAATTCTACTTCCGAGGGAGTGAATTGATCAATGCTAGTGTAGATTACAACTATCGCTTAGGTAAGTTCAACCTTTTCGGGGAAACGGCAGTCAGCGATAATGGTAGTATTGCGACGCTAAATGGTCTATTGACCGGCCTTGACCCCAAGGTAGACTTTGCACTCTTGTTTCGCCATTACCCTCGTGATTATTGGTCCATCAATTCTAATGCTTTCGCGGAAACGAGTGGAGCCAGGAATGAGACAGGATTGTATACCGGAATTGTCGTTAGGCCACACAGAGATTGGATCATATCTGCCTATTTCGACGTTTGGGAACATCCTTGGATACGTTTTCAAGTCGATGCTCCCAGTCGCGGGTATGAATATAGGTTCCGACTGACTCACTTCAAGAAACGAAGATATACCGCCTTTATAGAGGTGAGAGAT
This sequence comes from uncultured Lewinella sp., assembly GCA_913057785.1. Taxonomy (GTDB): domain Bacteria; phylum Bacteroidota; class Bacteroidia; order Chitinophagales; family Saprospiraceae; genus DT-111. Next base: position 13,468 of record CAJXPD010000103.1, read on the forward strand.
GAGATCAAGCAACGCAATGTGCCCATCTTTGAGACAAAATCCAATGACATATTGCCGAGTCGCAGATTTCAAACCCGCTTCAACTTCTCCTATAAAGTAAGTAGTGCAATAGAATTGAGATCTAGAGTAGACCTAGGGTTTGCGGATAATGAGATCAACAGTTACCAAGATGGGTTTGCCGTATACCAGGACATCATCTTCAAACCGATCGGCTTCCCCTTATCCTTTACTACTCGTTATGCCTTATTTGATACAGATGGATTCCAAGTACGCTTTTACAACTTTGAAAACAACCTGCTCTATACCTTTTCCATTCCTGCCTACTATAATCGAGGAAGTAGGTTTTATTTCAACTTGAGATATAAGGGAATCCGTAACATGACGATAGAAGCTCGCTTCGCTCAGTTGTATTGGTCTGATCAAGAGACAATTGGTAGCGGCTTAGAAGAGATTAATGGTCCGGTACGAACGGAATTGGGTGCTCAAATCAAGTATCAATTCTAAAAAATAAAAGCTGTTGCCGACCAATGATCCGGCAACAGCACTGAACTGAATCCTATTTATTACTTCGTTTAGAAGCTCATCGAGCTTCTTAGGTCTTAATTAGCAAAGGCCATTTGTTGGTGTGAAGGCAACTGGAACCAAAATACCGTGCCTTCATTCAATCGACTTTGCACCTGTATCGTAGCATCATGTAAATCCAACATTTTCTTGGCAATAGCCAAGCCTAAGCCTGTTCCCTTCTTCTCTGCCCCTGGAGCCATCTGTCGGTAACGTTCAAAGATGTAGGACTGCTCTTCTTCAGGTATTCCTGGGCCCGTATCCGCAATTTTCACCTCGACATTCCCTCCGATACTATTTAGTTCGATGGTAACTTTTCCACCGTCCGGTGTAAATTTCAAGGCATTATCCATCAGGTTTTGCACTACTCGCTCCACCATGCCCAGGTCAGCGAAGACCATTGGCAAGTCTGGAGGACAAACCAGGTCCATGGTAATCCCCTGTTCTTTGGCCAAAATCTGGTATTTGAAGAAAACATCCTGCGCCAGCTCCGAAATAAAGAACGGCTCTTTCTTGGGCTCTAGCTGCTTTGCCTCGAGCTTAGAGTATTCGAAAAGTTGAGCAATGAGTCTAGCTAATTTTTCATTACTATTTAAGATCGTATTCAGATACTTCCTTCTCTCTTCTACCGACAGATTATCTTCTTTAATCAACAAAGTTTCCACATAACCTTGCATAATAGCCAGAGGCGTTCTAAGATCATGCGAAACATTGGCAATCAATTCACGCCGCAGCTTCTCCACGCCCTGTAACTCTTCAATATTGGCCACAATCGTATCTGCCATGGAATTGTAATTATCAGCCAGTGAGCTCAATTCTCCTTGGCGCTTCAAGTAGACTCGGGCTTGATAATCGCCCTCCTTGAAACGCCGCACCGTATCGATAATACGCCGAAGGTTTCGGGTCAAATACCAGATGGCTAAGAGTCCAACCAATAAGGCTAATCCCAAAGCCAGGAAGAAGAACCATGTTCCCAATTTAAGGATATAACTACCGAAAAGATTAGTGGTAACGGCAGCTTGTTCCTCACTCGCTAGGATAATATAGACATAGCCTTTAAGTTCTTCTTGATCGATAATACGAGCAGCAGAAAATACTTTTCGGTCACCAGGATGACGTGGATCATCACCGACAATCATTTTTTCACGATCTCCATCAATGAAATTCAAGACGGGACCCAAGTCTACCGATTTTAGTTTAATCTTTTTGTGCGGAGCCACATATGTGATGATGTCCCCTTGAGTATCCAATAGATAGACTTCGACACTAGGGTTGATCACCATCATGGAATGCATCACATCCTGTAGTGAAGCTTTGTCCACTTCGCCATTCGGCAAAATTTTGACATTGTTAGTGGTGCTATCGGCAATGGTACCATATAGGCGTTGGTTTACCTCTTGATGATAACGTTCTGCGACGAAACTGGTAATCATCACGTACCCTACTCCAAGTACACTGAGTAGTAATAAGAAGACCCCGGAAATCTTCCAGTAGAATAAATTATTCGATTTTGACATGTTTTAGGTTTGTAAGGGCTGGGATTTAGGATACGGTTACTAACTCTTCGTTGAAGCGATAACCTACGCCCCAGGTAGTCAAGATATAAGTGGGGGTCTGCAAATTGGGTTCAATCTTACCGCGCAGGCGATTGATATGTGAATTTACGGTATGTTCGTAGCCGTCAAAGTCGTAACCCCAAACGAGGTTTAGGATCTTATTTCGGTCATAACTTTTGCCAGGATTGGAGGCTAAGAGCGATAGCAGCTCAAATTCTTTTGGAGAAAGATCTACGCGTTCATTGTTAATCGTCACTTTCCTTTTATCCAAGTCTATGCCTAGATCACCGAACTGTAGTTTTGGAGGATGCTCCCCTTCTTTCTGTGCTAGTGCCTTCCACTGATCCATGCGACGAAGCAAAGCCTTTACGCGCGCCTGAAACTCCCGGATTCCAAAGGGTTTAGTCATATAATCATCCGCACCCAGTTCAAGTCCTAATACCTTATCGATCTCCTCAGACTTTGAAGTGAGCATCAGGATTGGCGTCCGGACCTCCTCTGCTCGGATTCTTCGGCAAACCTCCATACCATCCATCTTCGGTAACATGATGTCCAGGATGATCAAATCATATTCATTCGTTAGGGCTTTATCTAGTCCTTCTTGCCCATCAAAGGCTACTTCAATTCTATGCCCCAAATCAGTTAGGTGAATATTAAAAAGTTCTTGGATGTTCCGATCATCTTCTACGGTGAGGATTCTTTTCATAAGGCCTGGTATCTAGCTGTTTTGGTATGCTTGAATAAATACAACTACAATGTAACACAGCTTTGTTGAATTGGATTTATGATGTCGCGTAATTTAGTGACAACTGTCCTTGTGGGGACACTTAGACTTCAACTTCTTGCAAAACCCTATTTATCAGCATAATAGAAAGGAGTCCACCGAGCTATTTCATGATAAAAACAGCACAATTCTGTGATACTTTTGTGATAAATTAAATCGCGCTTTTTGTGACTTGTTTAGTCCCCTCTCCTACCTACCGGAATGGACAAGATGGTATCACTTTCCAAGGAAAGCATATTGATCTATACATGCCTAATACCGGCGAAGCCCACGAATGCTTTAAAGACATTCAAACTAGCTTAACAGATTCCCCTACCTTGTTGGTCAATACACGTATTTACCAACTTCAGAAATCAAACTTTAGAAAACAAGTACGTTTTCCACGGTGACGTAATCTATGTACTACTAAGTGCTAGCAACCGTTCCCTTCCGAACACCAAGAAATATGTCAGTCCCTCCTCTCTTTGAAGAAAAGAGACATTCTAAACTGTCCAACAGTAAGATCTTGCACTGGCCGATGGGTTACGGGATCCTACCGAATCTAGCTAGACGGGGATCAATCTGAATTCGGAAGCCCCTACCGAGCTTCTTGAGCTGAGGTTGATAACAGAACTACCACTAGCTGATTCAATGTTCAGCTAGGTGTAAAATTCAAGATTGACAGCACTACAGAACTATCAGGTAGTATTTCCGCAGGCGTTTCTAGAGTTGATGCAGCAATCGTGCCTTAGGTGCTCAAGACGTATTCTATTGCGATAATACTATGAGAGATAACCAGACGGTCCTTGGCTTATCGCAGCAATTAATTCCCAGGAGCTTTTCTACCTATCCATAATCCTAAGAGACTTCACAAAGGCAATAGCTTCTGTGAGGTCTTTTTCCATTAATTCCACTGCTTTCCCTCTTCGTCGCCTGCACGACACCCATCTCACACACAGACATAAATATCTATATATCAATTACTTATATCAAATTCAGAAATCATAAGCTGTGATACTTTTGTGATATACAGGCCAAAGATGTCGTCCCCCGAACACTCCTCTCGCCTTGTGACAGACTTGTGATCTTTTTGTGATTTCCACCCGGTGCCAGTCCCCTAATTTTGTCATCGTAATCGAAATCAAAAAATCTCAAATTAACACGAAAGAGCAATGCAAAAGAAGAGTTTATTATTCGCCCTGATGGCTGTTTTTGTCCTAAGCGCTTGTAACAAAGATGATGACGATCCGACTCCTTCGGAGTCTGCTAATTTCACGGTAACGGTGGAAAACATTCTTCCCGTTACCAATTATTCCAGTAGCGGATCCATTGGATTCTTAGCTCCAGGTGAGCAGGAGTCCGTAGAATTCCATGCCGGTGATGGTGATTATCTATCCTTCGCCACTATGTTCGTGCAATCCAATGATCTATTTTATGGATTTGAAGATCGCGGTTTGCGCTTACATGATGAAAATGGCAATCCAATTGTGGGAGACGTAACCAGTGCCGTAGACCTTTGGGATGCCGGTACGGAAGTAAATCAAGAACCAGGCGTGGGAGCAGACCAGGCACCAAGACAAGCTGGTCCTAATACTGGTGCTACTGAAAACGGCGTGGTCCGTCTGGTCAGTGAACTGGGAGACGGCTTTGTTTATCCTGCCGATGAGCAAGTTATCCGACTTACTTTAAAACATGATGGTGGAACCCTATTCACCTTTACCATAGAAAACATCTCTGCTGGAAGCAGCCTACCTTCGCCATTGGCACCAGGTGGTTGGGCCATCCACAAAAGTGGCATTCGTTTATTCACGGACGGAGAAGCCTCTAGTGCAGGGCTAGAAGCAGTAGCAGAAGATGGGAACAATGAAGAATTCATCAATGACCTTACGGCTTGGACGGGATATACTTCTCCATATGCTCCAGGAGTATGGGCAGTACACGATGCCAATAACACGCCGATCTTTGTAGATGGCATGGCTGATGCAGGAGAAGGGTTGGAAGAATTGGCTGAGGATGGAGATCCAAGCATCTTAGCAGCGAGTTTAAGTAATGGAACAAAGGCTTCTCAATCTGGTGTATTCAATACTCCTGATGGAGCGAGTGGACCTGGGCCAATCTTACCCGGCGGAAGCTATAGCTTCACTTTCAAAGCCTCTGAAGGAGATTATTTCAATCTAGCCACGATGCTCGTAGAAACCAATGACTTGTTTTTGGCATTCGACGAAGGAGGAATCGCCTTATTCAATAATGGTATAGCCTTGAATGGTGACATTACCAACCTAATCGAACTGTGGGATTCAGGTACAGAAGTAAATGAGTATCCCGGTGCAGGTAAATATCAACCGATTAGAGGGGGTGGTAACTCTGGACCAGCTGAAGGAGGCCCTGTCGTGATCGTAAACGACGGCTTTACCTACCCTGCAGTAAATGAACTAATTAAGATTACAATAGAAGCGAACTAGAACCGAAAACCGCTTAAGAACTGATTTAGACTTCCTGTCTGTACTAGAAGAAGTTTGAATCAGTTCTAAGACCAAATTCCAGCTAAAACCAAGTACAACCAACTAAACCAGGGAAGAGAACCAAGTAAGATCCTCAAACGAACCATAGTCAATTTGCTTTTTATTTCTTCTTCCCAACTAACCAAAACAGTATCCCACATTATCTATCGCAGGCCGGCTTTCGCTGGCCTTCTTTTGTTATAGAAAAGCTATTTGTTTCCTGCTAAAAAGTCCATAATTCGGCCTACATCGTATATTAATTGGGAGAACCCTTTCATATTCCCTTTTTTTGTATCAAACCCGCTGGTTATGTTTTTTGAATTTGGACAACAGAGCAGTCTTCTTTTGTTGGGATTCCTTCACGGAATGGTGTTCTTCATTCTGTTATTGAAACGCGGTATTGAAGAGAGCGGTTTGGCAGATAAACTTCTAGCTGCTTTGATCTTCATCTTGTGTTTGCATATCTCCCAATACATGCTAGGTTTCGGAGGATGGTATGATAGTCATGATCATCATTCGACCTTTATGTTTTATTTCCCTTTCCACAATTCTCTGTTTTTTGGCCCACTGATCTACTTCTATTTTTTGTCCATTTCCAACCAACAATTCAAGCTAGAACGCAAACATTGGCTACACTTCCTGCCAGGACTCAGCATGATTTTAGTCTTTGCTTTCATGTATGTTTCAGAAGTATTGATTGAACATCACATTCAGGGCAAGGAACTGCCACTTCATTTCGGAACGCAGGGTACCATGGCCAAATATTATCAGGATCACATCGCCGGTTTCTACTACGACTTGGGCTATGTTTCCATGTTCATTTATCTAGCGCTCACCATCCTGATTTACAGGAATTATCGGAATTACATTAATGAGAACTTTAGCAATACAGAAATAATCAAATTCAGCTGGTTACGTAACATTTTGTATGCATCCATTGCCTTAATTGCATTCGGCTTTATCAATGATTTAGTGGACAAGTATTTCATTGATATGAATTATGCCCAATACTGGTTCTCTTATTTCGTAGTAGCAATCTTCATCTACGTGATTAGTATTGCTGGATATATGGGTACGAAGCAATTGCCCAACAATCTACAATTCGTGCCTCCTCCTGCCCCGGCAGTCAGTACCCCCAAAACGCTACCCAATAGAGAAACGGAAGACATTCCAGAGTTGGAGCACTGGAAAGAAAAGTTGGGCACTTCGATGAAAGAAGGAGCTTATCTAGACCCAGGCTTAAGCCTGCAGGATCTCGCGACTCAGCTGCACACCAATTCTTCTGTACTCTCCAAGATCATTAACAATGGTTTTGGTATGAATTTCAATGATTTTATCAATTCTCATCGGGTCGAAGCCATCAAGGACAAGTTACGCGCCGGCGAGCACCAACAATTGACGCTAACCAGCATAGCCTATGATTGTGGCTTCAACTCCAAAGCCACCTTCAACCGAGCCTTCAAGAAATTTACGGGTCAATCTCCTAGAGAGTTCCTACATCTTTTGGAAAAACCACAAGCTGCCATGGCCAACAAATAAGCCATCTCTATCAAACAAGATCTCCCCAGCTAGAATCAATTAATGCGCGCCGTTGGCAGGAGTTGAAACATAAAAATTACGTGAGAATTCCAAAGTCTTTGTATTTTCCGGCAAAATCGTTCACATGCATAAAAATACATCCCGTGGTCTTTGGATTAGTCTCCTTGCCACACTCACCCTGCTGTTTCCCAATAGCCCTATCACTGCACAATCCATTACAGAATCTCAGCTTAGCGGACTCAGCTATCGAAATATTGGGCCCCATAGAGGAGGGCGCGTAACTGCCGTTGAAGGTGTCCCTGGAGAAATGTTCACCTTCTACATGGGAGCCACTGGAGGCGGAGTTTGGAAAACTACCGATGGAGGCCTCAACTGGCGGAATATCAGCGATAAGTACTTCAAGGCTGGTTCCATTGGGGCGATCGCCGTTGCCCCATCCGACCATAATGTCGTATACGTGGGAACGGGTTCTGCTGACCCAAGAGGGAATGTTTCTCCCGGCGTAGGAATGTATCGTTCAGATAATGGCGGATTAAGCTGGAAACATGTCGGTCTACCAAAGGCTGGACAAATCAGTGAGATTGTCGTTCATCCGGATGATCCCGAGCGTGCCTATGTGGCTGTTTTGGGTAATATCTTTGGCCCGAGTCCGGAGCGTGGTATCTACCAGACCATCGATGGAGGAGAAAATTGGGAAAAGGTACTTTTCGTTAGTGATAAAACAGGAGCCATTGACATTGATATGGATCCCTCCAACCCCCGGATTTTATATGCTGGTATGTGGACGGCAGAGCGCAAACCTTGGACCATGATAGATGGCAGTGAAGAAGGAGGGGTATGGAAGACCACTGATGGGGGTGAAACCTGGAAAAAGCTCACCGAAGGCCTACCCGATGGTTTAGTTGGAAGAGTAGGCGTCACCATTTCTCCTGCTAATCCAAAACGAATCTGGATTCAGCAAGAAGCCAAGGAAGAAACCAAGGGCGGAATCTACCGATCAGATGATGGTGGAATTTCTTGGAAAAAAGTGAATAGATCTCACGACCTAAGACAGCGTGCTTGGTACTATTCCAGGATCTTCGCGGATCCGAAAGATGAAAATACCATCTATGCCCTCAACGTTAGTTTTCACAAGTCTATTGATGGAGGCAAATCCTTCGATCGAATTTCCGTACCGCATGGCGATACGCACGATCTTTGGATCAACCCAGATCATCCCAATGTAATCATTCAGGGTAATGATGGCGGTGCTTGCGTAAGTTTCAATGGCGGAAGAACCTGGACGACCCAGAATAATCAACCTACCTCCGAATTTTACAGAGTGTCGGTGGATAACCAATTTCCCTATCGCGTATACGGAGCCCAGCAGGACAATAGCACCATGTCAGTGGCCAGTAGACCCCAAGGAGGCTTAACGCCTTACGAAGATTGGTATGCAGTGGGGGGAGGAGAAAGTGGACATATCGCGGTAGATCCAAATAATCCGAACCTGATTTATGCGGGTACTTACATTGGTGTAATCACACGCAAAGAATTGGATAAGGGACACCAAAAAGGCATTGTCGCTTATCCTCAGATGCATGATGGAACAGCTCCTAGGGATATCAAATACCGATTCCAATGGAATGCTCCCATTCGCATTTCTCCACATAATAACCAAGTGGTCTATCACTGTTCGCAGCATGTACTAAGAACGAAAGATGGTGGGATGACTTGGGAAGTAATCAGTCCGGATCTCACGACCAATAAGGATGCTTATCACGATATTCCAGGTGGTCCCATTCAGCACGATCACACTGGGGTAGAGCTGTATACCACGATCTTCGCCTTCGAAGAATCTCCACATAAAGCCGGAGAGCTTTGGGCTGGAACAGATGATGGTCGACTCCACATCAGCAAAGATGACGGAGGCCAATGGGAAGAAATCACGCCTAAGAATTTCCCAAAAGAAGCCACCATTAATAGCATAGACCTATCAACACAGACGCCGGGTAGAGCCATTATCTCAGCCTACAAATACCGAGAAAGTGATTTCCGCCCTTACATCTATTTGACTAATGACTATGGTAAATCCTGGTCTAAGATCACTAATGGCATTGCCGAAGACCATTTTGTACGGGTAGTGCGAGAAGACCCCAAAAGAAAGGGCTTACTATTTGCAGGTACTGAATTTGGCATGTACATCTCTATGGATGAAGGCAAAAACTGGACAAGCTTCCAACTTAATCTGCCCGTAACGCCTATCACCGATATGTTGATCAAGGACAATGATCTAGTACTGTCTACCCAGGGCCGGGCCTTCTGGATCATGGATGATATGTCTCCTCTTCGAGAGATGACCAAAAAAGTAATGGACAAGCAACAACATCTGTTCCCCATTTCCACCAATTATCGAACGCAGATGAGAGGGTCGCGTGGGACTGGGAGTCCTAGCCCTGCTCCCAGAGGAGCCCTAATCTACTACTACCTCAACGACAACTATGATTCAACGGCTACCGTAAGTATCAAGATCAAGGATAGCCGATATGGAACTGCTCATACTTTTTCTACTAGCCCAGGAAAAGGAGAATCGAAACTTCGACCTAAAAAAGGTTTGAATCGCCTGGTTTGGAACAGAAAATATGATGCACCCAAGGTACAGAAGGGGGCTCGCTTCTCGCTAGCTAATGTAAGTGGGATAAATGCTGCTCCTGGAGTCCATCAGGTTACTTTAAGCATCGGTTCCGCGAGCGAAACACAAAACCTGCCGTTGGCTATCGACCCCAGATGGTCTCAATCCGAAGACGACCTGAAAGCTCAGTTCGAAGCCGCCAATCAGGCGAAGCAATTGCTAACGGATTGCCACAATTTGATCGGCAAGCTTCGCTCGATGAGAAAGCAGTTGAAAGCCATTGGAAATCGAGATTTACCGGCAGAGGTTAAGGAGAAATACAACACGGAAAGTAAACCCATTTTAAGTGCGCTCACCGCTTTGGAAGATGAATTAATCCAAACCGCCAGTGAAAGTGGCCAGGACCCGATCAATTATCCACCTATGTTGGATGATCAGATTGCCTATTTATATTCAGTGGTTAATGGCTTGGATGACCGTCCTAATGCCGGTATTTATGAGCGATTGGAAGATCTAAAGACTGCTCTTAAGCCACATCAGATGAAAATGGATGAGCTGACAGCAGAAATCAGATCAATCAATAAGATGTTGATTGATAATGGTGTCGGGATCATTAGTGAAGAGCGATAGCCTTAGATACTGACTGGAAACAAGAAGCCCTCCTAGCTGCATGTGTACTAGGAGGGCTTCGGATTTAGTAGCACACCTTGGCTCCCTACCCAATCTCTCCTGCCCCAATCAATTGCTTTGCAATTTCATCCAGGCGATCTCTTTCCTTTTCCACGAAAGCTAATGCTAACTCATGCAAAGCTTTCAGATTCTCCGTAGCGACATCATCCATGGCCGACGTAGCATCCGTCAGTACAGGTTCTAGGCGATAGTATTGCCCCGCCGATTCGTAATGAGAAAAGATCTCTCGCAATCGCTGCTGAGCAGAGCAAGATTGCTTGGCCATCATCTTGTTGAAAGCAACTTGTCCACGTTCCTTTTGCTTGCGCAAGGCTTTGACTAGGTAACGTCTGCTCATCTTTCCTGTTCCTAAAGACAACAGGAGCGTTTGGCGCTTTTTGTGCGGCGCATCTTTCTGGCAGATCGTTTTTCTAGCTTCCCAATAGGCGCATAAGGCAGGGTCAGTGGTCCATAGACTGCCATCCTGGAAAGAGCATTTCTGCCCCTTCGCATTCTTTAGATGAGTCGGACTAAAAAAGCCAGGAGCCGAAGAAGTCGCTTTTGCTACTTGCCAAGCTTTCAGCTTAGTAAAAGTGTTGGATTGGCTATTGAAGAAAACGGGCTTATCTTGCTGCATATGGTAGGCAGGAATCGTACAAGGCCGAACCAACTCTGACAATAAGACATCTCGCCCTATGGTACGCTTCAGTTGACGAGCAAGCATTCCATGACTATATTCTTCCTTAGCGATTCCAAATCTGTTTCTGGCTTGTTGGAGGTAGGTACGCTGAAAGGCACCCTGACCTTGCTGCAGATAACGCTCTAGGGCTTCCTGCGCTGATAACTTCGGTCGGCCGGGTCGATCTGGGTCCGGAAGTAGGTAGAAACAGGCGAGTATCCCACCGGTGCTACTACCCGCCACCCAATCAAAGCAATCGGCGATTCTCAAGTCCTTATCCTTACTGAACGCTTGTAGACGTTGCTCTAAATACACTAAAATGGTCGCAGGAACAATTCCCTTTATTCCACCACCATCAAGAGAAAGTATACGAAGAGGTTTGGAGCGTTGAGCAGCTCCTTTAGCAAGATGCTTCTCGGAGGCAAAATGGGAAACGGATAGTTTTCCTTGACTAAGCTTTAAGCTTGTTTTAGTAGCAGTCATGTTTTGGGGTATCTAGTGAAAGAATACCCTAAAACTCGTCTTTAGGACGTCACATTCCTATAGCGAAACAGTAATGGACTTGCTCTACACCGTAGTTGGACAGATATAAGAAGTAAATGGTAGACTGGAAACCATACTTTACTCGTGCTTTCGGCCTTTGCTATTGCCCTTGCGAAACTGAGCCTCTAGGGCTTCTCGCTCCTTGAGTTCGGTAGTGGATGGTTTCGAGGCGCGCATTAATCGAAACGAAGGTTGGCCAGCATCTACCCAAGCCGTAAACCAGGAACTGCCGATCGCTCGAATGGCGTCTCTCATTCGTTGCTCCACCATACCGTCCATGCGATCATGAAAAGCAGCGGAGTATTCTGGGCACTGGGTACGTATAGTAGCGTCTAGCCTTTCTTCAAAACAGAATTGCTTGTCTGGTGGGAAATTGAGACTTAAGTCTTTTTCGATGCTCAACACGCTATCGAGTAGGATATGACTATCCAGTACAATATCCCAATAGTAAGTTTTTGGATCTTCAATGTATTCAGCCTTACCTACAAAGAAATCATAGGTTTCATCAGCGAATAGTTCTGGCAGTCGACTTTCCCAAAAAGCATGGATGCCCAATTGATCTGTTAATTGACCATTATAATTTTCGGTAGTATGCAGGGGAACATGAGCATCGCCAATATAGTGGCCCATTTCAGCAGAAAGTCGAAGAATTCGGTTCACATTTTTTTGCCGAAAGGCCGTTGTCAGGCGGTCCTGCATGACCAGTAGGTGAAAAGGTAAAATGCCGTATTCTGAGAAGTGATCCTGCGCAAAAACGGATTGGCAATCCAAGCCCGAACCGTATTGATCTAATAATACCCGGAAGCTATCACAAGGAATCAGCCATTCATCTTCATAATATTGATTGAGGATATTGGCTTTGAAGAACTTGCGATAATGGCTTTTCGATATGGACCAAGCCAGAGAACCGTCAGGCTGACGCAAACTCATGTAGTTTTCACTCTGCCCCTTTCCAGGTAAGGGATCAGGCGTGAGCACCATGGTGTCGCCAATGGCATTGACCAGGTGCAAGGAAGTATATTTTATCAAGGCTTCGGTCCAATCGCGTGGTACTTTCTTGAATGGATACGTATCCCAATGATCTATATCTATATAATGTCGAACTGCTTCGTGTCTCGTCGCATACGCTTATCAGGGTCTACGGCATGTTCGGTGATAAACTCCAAATTCTTCTTATAGAAAGGAATTAAGCCTGGTGGCAGGGTAAAGACAGCCATTCGGTTAATGCGTCGATGGCCAAAAAAGCCCCATTTGGGCGGAACCAAACTGGTAAGTAGAAAAAGGCCTGCTAATCCAAGAAATAGGATGGTAATGGATCGCATAGAAAGAGAATCGTTTTTTGGGTGGTATAGATTACTAGCATTACAAAACTACTCAAAAAAGAACGCATATCCCCAGAAGATCTTTTTAAAAACCTCATTTTGGACCAGCATAAAGTCCTCCTCATTTACATTGGCATAGTATCTTTCAACGATGCGTTGCGAAGCTTCTGGTCCTGATGGCATGGTCTGAAAGTATCTTGGATGCAATGCCACATCGGTACTATCACCTGCGGTTGTCGTCACTTGGATTTCGCAAAAAGGAATCTGCTGTAAAATAGAGTCCTTTTTCGGATGCTCGTTGATAAAGGATTCGGCCAATATCCGCTCAAAGTGGTATAAAAAGGTCTCCACCCTACCCTGGTTGGGCACGGCATTGACGGGTTGAGTTAGTGTATAATAGGGTTTTACCTCGTAACCTTGCGCCCCTTTGCTCACAGTGAAGCTTTCCCCACGCTGCAGCGGATAGTTGATACTCACAGACTGTATCTGACCTATAGGCACATTGAATACCGCTTTATCACGCCAATCATCTCCCAGGAGGTTATAGCGAAAACGTATATTACCGGTGAATCCGGGAATACTTGCCACGTAAGGCTGCTCCGCCCCTTCAACCATCATATAGGTGCCTCGCTCATCGGGTGTTGATCCGCCCACATAATAGGCTTTCAGTAGTTGATCCTCACGATCGTAGATTTCTACCTTGATCCCCTCCGTAGCTAGGCTTTTGATCAGGTTTTTAATGGAAGCATTTGGGGGCTTGAATTGCATTTTAACCCGCTTTATGGCGTCCATCAGGTTGTCCATCGCATTGGGATTCACAGTATGCTGTCCGTTGTGAATCCAACCCTTTCCTTGCCGTTGTAAAGTGGTCTGGTGGTTGAATCGATCAGCCATAAAAATCTTGTAGATAGCCGCCGTGTCTTCTACCGCAAAATTTCGTTCCTCCAGACTTAAGGTCGTTCCTCTTCCTGAATTCTGTGTCAATGAATAGACGGTAAAGCCACCCAGTACCACCAACAAGCCCAATAAGATCAATGATCGCTTATTCTTCATTCCCACTTGCATTTAGATCTTGCGCATAACGACGCTTCCGTAACCAATTATAGAATAGTCCAAAGACAAGGAGAAATAGCAAGGGAAGCCCGATATTGAAGAACTGCCAGAATCCAGCCTGCTGCCTTGCTGCCGCTCCGTCTAGCAATCTCAACTTCACATCCTTGCTCCGCGCCTCGATCAGTCCTCGATCATCGGACAAGTATTCGATGGCATTGATCAAAAAATCCTTATTGGAAAAAAGGAATCCATTGCCATCCATTTCGTTCCTATTATAGCCCAATGGAATCACTCGCTGATTACGCTGATCATAATCATTCCGCGCAATATCGCCATCGGCTACTACCAACATACTGGTTCGCTCACTCTTGGGCTTGAAACTTAAACCCAACTGCTGCAAGCCAGCTTCCATTCCCGGATCTAATCGATTGGCATAAAAAGAATCGAACTCTCCCTCGTAGAGCACGGCCAATGGTTGAGGAGGTTTGTTGAAGTTCTCTTTTTCCAAACCATATCGTAGGAAATTAAAGTCCATTCCCACTGGGAGACGTTGGAAAAAAGAGTTGTTAGAAGAAGCCAGTAATACCGTCTTATCCACCGGTAAACGCGTTTCCACTACCGTATCGATAGTCGTGGGGAAAAACATATTAATTGGCCCGAGACTCTTCACAATGGGATGCTGTGAAGTAGCCCCCGAACTGATTACCGGATGATAGGGATAGCGGAAGAAATCAAATTGCGGTGCATCTCCGACGAATCCAACGACCAGTTGAATATTGGAACATTGCATATCCAATACCAGGTTATCCTTAAAGCGAATCCCGTATTTAAAGAGGAGATTATCTAGATTGATATCATATTGTTTCGGGAAATATTCCTTTCGACTGGTTAAACTATCCATGTCCACTGCCACCCGATCCAACAACCATAAGACCTTACCTCCATTCATGATATACTGATCAATCTTGAAGTTATCTCGTTCCGAAAAGGGCTTGGTGGGTTTGGCCACCACCAATACATCTACCTCAGGGCGAATATGGACTACACTATCCAGGATTAGACGTCCCGTATTGTAAAACTCCTGCAGGGTTTGTTCAAAATCTGCGGTTTCAAAGGGAGCCAGCTCCCCGTGTCCAGCAGTAAAAAGTACGGCAGGTTTCTGCTGGGACTCTAGCTTTTGGATAACGTTGACAAACTTGTATTCCAGTAGAGAAATTGAATTATTCAAGGCCACCTCTGGATTCACACCGGGGATGTCATTTTCCAGCAGGTTAACCGCTTGTCGTCGACCCTTGTAATAGAAAACAGCATAAGGGTAGATCAGCTGCGAAGATTTACTATCACCATCCGCTACCCGGAGGTTGACAGGTTCAATCCCCTCATCTTTCAACTGTTTTCTTCGTTCATTGCGTTGAGCAATGGTGCCGGTATTTGGGTCACCAAAATCAAACTCCACAAAGCCAGAACGGGCGCGAAAATCTTCCAGTTTCTCGCGTGTAGCCCGCTGCAATCGTTTAAAGCCAGCTGGGAATTCACCTTCTAAAAGCACCTCTACATAAACCACCTCCTCTAATTCGTCCAATAGGTCTTTGGTAGGATCTGTCAGAGTGAAGCGTTTTTCTTCCGTCAGATCCAAAGAAGCGTAGAACGAACTTCCCCCAGTCCCTCCGTTCGCCAAAATATTGATACAGATCACAATAGCAATTGCTATGGCGCCCTGTAAATAATGATTCAGTTTTAAATTTTTCAACATCCTAAATTTAATCTTATCCTTTCTGCTTATCCAGCGAGAGCAGCGTGAAGAAAATAAACAGACCAATTACCGAAAAGAAATAAATGATATCTCGGGTATCTACAATTCCACGACTAATGGATCGATAGTGATAATCGATACCAAACATCTGCACGATATCATCTCCTTTCCCCAAAAAGATCGGTAACTCACTGAAGTATAGAAAGCCATAAAAGAAAATGAAGCATAGAAAGGTCGCCAGAATAAAAGCAACGATCTGATTGTCCGACAAAGAAGAGGCAAAAACGCCGATCGCCACGAAAACCCCTGACAGTAGTAGCAATCCTATGTAAGAGCCCATGATGGCACCGCTATCCAAGTTACCCGGAGGAGAGCCCAGCTGATGTACCGTAATGTAGTACAACAGGGTAGGAACCAACGCAAAAGCCACCAAAGTAAGGCAAGCTAAATACTTTCCTAACACGATCTTCAGATCTGAGATCGGGCGAGTCGAAAGCAGTTCGATCGTACCGGTTTGGCGCTCTTCGGCAAAAGACCGCATTGTTATGGCGGGAATCAAAAACAGGAAAACCATGGGAGCCAGATCAAAAAGTTGATCAAGCGTAGCAAAGTTGTATTGTAGTAAGCTGGTTTGGGGAAACACAAATAGTGTCAAGCCCATAAAAACCAGGAAAATACCCACTACAAAATAACCAATAAGGGAACTAAAGAAAGCATTAATTTCCTTATAGAAAATACTTAACATCCTAGCAATTTTACATTTTCACATAAACCTTGTGCCGATCCAAATAGATACGCAAGCACTTATATAGCGTTTCCCACGGCAATTCATCTCCTAGATCTTCGATTGAACTGATCAATTGTGGGTCATCCACTATCCATTTCAACAGATTTTCTCGATTAAAGTCTACGATTTCACCACTTTCAAAGTGCAACATCTTTTCCCGCTTCACTAACTCTTTCGTAGGCACCTGTCCCGTACGGAAAGGGCGGCCGTTTAAAGGGTTATAGGCTGAAACCGTAATCATTTTCGTCTCTTCTTCCTCAAAGTCATAGTAGCAAATCTTACCCCTTAACTTCATGCCCGTAAAAATGGCAAAAGCCACGGGGCCTTCCGTTAGGCTTCGTTTCACATAAGGCAAACCATTGAAGCAAATCCCCCAAACGCCTGCTAGATCAAGAGGTGTCTCCGAATCTTCTCGCTTAATTCGCATGTTTTGCGCTTTGATGGTCCACTCTTCCTCATTGGTTACCAATTCCCCCGCCACTATGTCAAGGGTATAGGTCGGCCGGTTCAACTGGAAGTCCTCAAAGGACATATACACGCCCTCCTGAAAATCAAAAGACTGGTTAAGCACCTTGCCCTCTTGTGCCCAAGTGCAACTTAGCCATAAGCATCCAATAAGTGTAAAAGTATACTTTATCAAAACTTGGTTTTTTCATGATTATCCGAGTCCCTGGCGGCAGCGGATTTAATAGAACTTGTCCCCTTAAAGAGAAAGATTTCCCCTGCTAAGTTGGTTCCCAATAGATTTGTCACCGCTAACTACTCTCCTTTCGACACGCAACACTATCAATTATACATTACACATTCATCAGCCTCACTCCTACTTGGTAAGTTTCACAAACACATCCTCCACACTGAGCTGAGTTTGTACCAATTCCAAGATCACCCACTCCTGTGCTACGGCATGATGAAAAATATCAGGTCGAATATCTTTTCCTTTCTTGGCTCGAATTTCCCACCGTTTATTCCCAAGGGATTGCACTGCATGAACGCCCTTTATTGACAGCAACTCTTTTTCCTTTACTTCCTGTTGCAGGCCAAGCGTAATCATCGCTCCTGATTCTACTTGGGTACCCAACTTGTCAATCGTATCATTCGCTACTAATTCACCTTGGCGGATGATCACCACTCGGTCACAGATGGCCTGTACCTCTTGCATGATGTGCGTGGAAAATATAACTGTCTTCTCCTCTCCCACTTTTTTGATCAAAGCTCGAATCTCCGCCAACTGATTGGGGTCTAGGCCAGAGGTAGGTTCATCCAATATTAAGACTTCCGGGTCATGCAACATGGCTTGGGCTAAGCCCACCCGCTGCCGGTACCCTTTAGACAAGGCTCCGATGGGCTTGTGCTGCTCCCGCTCCAATCCAGTCATCTCTACCATCTCCGCGATGCGATTCTTGGGCTTGGATAGCTGGTACATTCCTGCCACGAATCGCAAGTATTCCTTCACATACATATCCTTGTATAAAGGGTTATGCTCTGGTAGGTATCCAATCTTTCGCCGTACGGCCAAGGGTTCTTCCAAAACGGACAAGCCACAAACCTCAGCTGTACCTTCTGTAGGAGGAATAAAGCCGGTCAGGATCTTCATGGTGGTTGTTTTTCCTGCTCCATTAGGACCAAGAAATCCCAATACTTCTCCCTTCTTGGCTTCAAAGCTAATTTGGTCAATTGCCTTCTGTGTACCGTAGACCTTCGTTAGTTGTTCAACTTTTACAGACATTCCTGATTTTAAGATTCGAGCAAAAGTACTAAACTTTGGAGGGATATTGCCAAGCGAGATTTGGAAAAGAAGGGTGCTATGCTGCTACTTATTGATCTTGTTCCGATTCGGGCGCCTGCATCTGCAATACCATAGACCACGCCGCCATTTGGGGGCTGGGGCTAGTTTCCTGTTTTGCTATAACGTCGAGCTGGTAATTTTGATTTTCCAGGATCCCATAATTTTGTCAATTCTATCCGGTCTGTCTTAGGAAATACAGTCAGAAGCGATAATTCAGACCGGCATCGCAGCTGCTGAACAAGGGGAAAACCAAGACCGTCTGTCCGCCGACCAAGAAACGCCATACTCTGCCCGAGATCCCTAGCTCCTGGATCGGAAAAAGTCCTAACTTGATTGGTGCTCCCTTGCACTCATCCATTTCAGAATGATGAATGGAAGGAGGCCAACATATTAATCACCTAAAACACCCGCTGTTAGCCATGAGTCTTCCTCACTTTTGCTGGAGGGTCCCTATTCTCCTGTTCCTATCCATGACGTTCATTTCTATACTTTCTGCCCAAGATTATTATCGAACGCTATCCTTCACCCATAGTCCATTGCATGCCTGGAAAGGTGCCAAGGCAAGCATCTTAGTAGATGAGGTAGCCCTCTATACTTTTACTTATGAAACGGGCGGCAAGGTAAAATCCATTATCTATCAGCTAAATGGCTCTCCCAAGCCCTTATATGAGAACTATACCTCCAGCACCTACATCTGGGCAGCTCAAAATATCTTCGCATACAGGCCTGGCCAAATCATTGTCGAACACCTGGATTATTTGTCCAAGCCAATTCCCGGCAAACCAACTATTTCGATCTATACCCTAGATGAAAAAGGGAGAGCGGTGCGGCTCCAGTATTTCGGCGAGGAAAATGATCTCACAGAACTCAATGGAATCCATGAGTATCGCTGGATATATGAGAAGGGTAAAGTCGGAGAAAACCGGATTTCTCCGACTGGCGAAATCAAACCGATGAACGCCTGGTTCCCTTATACCTGGGTATGGCTATCTTTTGATCCAGTAAACAATCTCAGTTCGATCACAACTACCGGAGAGGATTGGGAGCCGATAGCTGATGCTGTTCGTATAGAATTTGAGGTTGAATCGCATGAAATCGTTGGCTGGAGAGCCCAGTTCCTTCCGGGCAATCAGCCCTCACAACGGACTGGCCCCAAAGTAGCGGAAGCCAGGCACGACTTTGATGACAACGGATACTTAGTCAGAACTCGATTCTTTGATGAGGACGGAAAAAGAACAAAATCTGCTTGGGGTCATATGGGTTTTGTTAGACAATACAATGCGCAGGGCAATCGCTTAACATATAATTTCATCAACGCAGCCGATCAGATCACCCTTGCCCCGGATCGAGGTTATAGTGGGCAAAGGTTTATCTGGGATGCAGAAGGACGGTTCAGATTACAC
>CAJXPD010000104.1 GCA_913057785.1 uncultured Lewinella sp.
CTTTCTTTCCACCTTTACTAGCCGATCCGCGAGCTCACCAGGCAAATAGAAATGAGTGTCATTCATGCCTAGGGGTTTAAAGAGTCGTTCCTGCAGAAAGTCCGAGAAAGACATGCCAGAGATCAACTCGATGAAGTATCCCAGCACATCAAGGCCTTCACTGTACACATATCCATCTCCGGGATCATGGTGCAAGGGCAATTGGGCCAATTTTTTGACACTTTCTTCGATGGTAATATCCTCCGTCGTAAACAGGTCAGTTATACCCGCTTTCTCATAGATCATGCGAAAGCGCTCATCCCCATCAATCACACCATAACCAATTCCTGAGGTGTGGGTCAACAAATGCCGAATCGTGATCTCACGTTTAGCTGCTACTGCATTATACGTAGTATCTTGGTATCTAAAGGAGCGAAGCACTTTGGGGTTCTTGAATTCGGGAATATACTTGCTGATGGGATCGTCCAAACGAAACTTACCCTCCTCCCAGAGCATCATGACAGCCGTAGAAGTAATAGCCTTGGTTTGAGAAGCAATGCGGAATATGGCATCTTTCGTCATTGGTTTTCCGGCAGGACTATCTGACATGCCAAACGCTTTGTGGTATATGATACGGCCATTTCGAGCCACGAGCGCGACCATCCCTGGTAACTTCCCGTCTTTGACATGGGCTTCGCACATCTCATCTATTCGCTGGAGGCGCTCATCGGACATCCCCACGCTTAGAGCACTGCCCTTCATCAAAGAAGGGCTACGCTGACTGGATTTTGTCTGTGAGAAGCCCGTGCCTACCAGTAAGCACAGGATAAGGGTTAGTAGGTTTTTCATTATTTTGTTTTGATTATTTTTAAGAACATCAATCTATAAAACAAAACGAATTTATCCAATGCCAGGCAAACTTAATTGGTTCTACCTTAGCCTACTTACGATACTTTTAGGATGCCAATCTTCCACTAAAACACCGATCTCTACCTGCCAACAATGGACTACTTTTGAGATTCAACTTCAAGCTGAAGCCGTTCCCGAAAATGCATACACAGCTGTAGAGGTCTATGCAGAATTCAGCAATGTCGATGGTGTCACCATCAAGCGACCTGCCTTTTGGGATGGAGGAGCAGTTTGGAAAATACGTTTTGCCTCTCCGGATTCTACCAGCCAGTGGACTTGGAAAACGGTGAGCAGTCCGCAGATTGAGGGGCTACATGAAGAGACTGGGACCATTCAGGCAGAAGCTTATCGAGGGGCCAATCAACTGCTGCGACATGGCCTGCTAAAGATGTCTGAAGGTAAGCGGAACGTGATCCATCAAGACGGAACATCATTCTTATTGGTTGGGGATACTCCTTGGGCCATACCTTTTCGAGCTACAATTGATCAAGTCAAAACCTACGCTGCCGACCGACAGAAAAAGGGATTTAATGCAGCTTTACTGATGACCGTACAGCCCGACATGAAAGCGGAAGGACCAGCAGCACGCAATACACCACTCGGTTTTATGCGTGCTTTCAACGATCTCCCAGAAGGACATATCAATGCATTGCAACCCAGCTATTTTCAATACTTGGATACCTTAATGAATATCCTGATAGATCATGAAATTGTTCCAGTCTATCAGCCTGTGTTCCATGGGTTTGGTTGGAAGGGATTGGAGGTGATGGGAAATGTAGCGGTCCCTGAAGAGTATGAGCGTTACTGCAAATATCTACTGGCACGATATGGAAGTCAGCCAGCCTTTTGGCTACTAGCTGGGGATAATGGGGGGAGGGATCCAGGGGTGAAAGAAGCTGGCGAAATGCTGGAAATCTGGGATGCTTACCGGCAACCTACCGGATTACACTATAACCCTTCTGATGACTATGTAGCAGATTGGGCGAAGGATAACCCCTTAAAACATGCTATGCATTTTAACAAAACCTTCCAGAAAGAGGCATGGCTGGATTTCCAGTGGGCGCAGACGGGGCATGGCACGGATCACCTTTTCCATAAAGTAGAAAGGATGTATGATAACCTTCCCACAAAAGCTACGGCCAATGGTGAGCCGACCTATGAGGGAATGAACGATGGCAAAAACGGTTTGGGATGGTGGCAGGGAGAAGATGCTTGGGGGCAATTGATGGCAGGTGGAACGATGGGGGTGGTCTACGGTGCGGCGGCGCTTTGGCAATGGAAGGTGAGTCCGGATGAGGAAGGGTGGACCGCCTGGGCTAGTCAACCAAAGTCATGGGATCAAGCCTTACAGATGAGGGGGTCTGGTTTTGTCGGTTTAGTATCTCGACCCTTTCAAGGAGCGGATTTCTCAGACATGGAAAAGAGACCGGACTTGGTAGAAGGAGAAGGAACTTTGTTAGCAAAAGAGGGTAAATTCTACTTATCTTATCTGCCTAAGGGGGGATCCATCCAATTGAAAGCCCTACCTAGTGGATTAGAAGCAAGATGGTATGATCCTAAGACAGGTGAATTCGTGATGATAGATGCTGTTGCCAAGGCTGGCGTTTTCACTGCTCCTGATTTGTCACCTTGGGTATTAGTCCTAAAAGGATAACATGTAAATTTCAACTGCTATGACCAAAAGACAATTACTTCTAAGCTATTTCTTCCTCTTGTTTGGACTAGGCTTTTCCTGTACTGAACCAGCGGACAAGGGAGATAACCAATCTCCAGCGGAAGAAACTACAAACTTGATTCCCATCATTTTCGACACGGATGCCAATAACGAATTGGATGATCAACATGCCATGGCTTACCTCTTATTCAATGGCCAAACCTTTGATGTGAAGGGGATCACGGTAAATGCGACACACTCCGGAGGAAATATAGATGAGCAGTACAGGGAAGCGGAACGAATCCTACAATTATGTCAGCAGGAGGGGAAGATTCCCTTGTTTAAAGGAGCAGACAAAGACTTTCTTACTATACAAAAGGATTTGGAAAACCCGACTCATGATGGTGCAGCAGCGGTTGATTTTATTATTGCGGAAGCCCAAAAAATGAACGGGAAAAAACTGGTGTTATTGGCAGTAGGTAAGCTGACCAATGTAGCCCTAGCCCTGGCTAAGAAGCCCAGTATTGCTCAGCATCTGCGAGTGGTCTGGTTGGGATCTAATTACCCGGAACCCGGTGAGTACAATCAAGATAATGATACATCCTCCATGTCCTACGTCCTGCAACAAATTGTGCCATTTGAAATGGTAACTGTGCGATATGGGAAACCATCTGGCACAGATGCCGTACAAGTAACTCAAGAAGAGGTACAGCAGAAAATGCCAGGGAAAGGGCCAAGAATTGCGGAGCCCATTACTGGTAGGCACGGTGGCACCTATTATACCTTTGGCGATTACGCCATCAATTTGTTTGAACATATTGAGTATCATGTAGACCCACCGGCTAGAGCCCTATATGACATGGCAGCGGTAGCCATCGTGAAATCGCCAAATTGGGCAGAACAATCATTGATTCCTTGTCCGGTTTTGGTTGATGGGAAGTGGAAAGAGCAACCAGAGAACGATAGAAAAATCGTGCTTTGGGAAAATTTTGATAAAAAAGCCATCATCGAAGACTTCTATCAAACCCTGGATAATATCCAGCCAGTAGGAGGGAAGTGATGCGAATACTTTTCTTATAGAATTAAATTTTTTATATTTGAAAATAAATTATCTGGATTTTGCGCTTCTTTAGGAAAGTCTAGATCAATTCTACCCTAAACTCACAGAACATTCGGTCCATTCTAACAAGCACGCAGACACTGCATTCGGCAGAATAAAGACACCAGTCCTTTCCTGCTGTTCGATCAACACTAATATCATCAAAGACACTTGGGGGTAACCCCTATCTTATTATTAGACCACCATGACGCATGAGTGTTGAACGAATTAACAATCATATTTTACTTGGTAGAATATATCTATTATTAGGAGGTTTAGGGATGCCTGTATTTACCGGTCTAAATCATTGGATCGGATTTGGCGTATTCGAGTCAAACTGGGAATCTTGGGCCTTTGGCCTCATATGTTTGCTATTATTTGGTCTTAGCTTGAGAAGGGATTTATCTACGGAACGGCGCTTTCTCATCCTCGACTTTGGATTCTTCTATTTTACTTTTGCAGGCTTTTACATCGATTACGTTGGCAGTTTTGCCAGCCAATATCTCATAACCCAAATGATCCTGATCCAGTTTACCTTCATGGTATTGAGATGGCAACGTCAACTGGTGATCTATAGTCTTTTCATATTTGCCTGTGTAGTCAGTTTTTTAGCTTTATCTACCTCTCTTTCAATAGCATACAAAGTATTTGTGGCTTCGGCTTTTGTCATTATTTCCATCGGAAACTATTTCGTCTGGAGTAGACGCTTAGCTGAACAAGATCAGAATCAGCATATCAAAGCCCTGATGAATGGCATTTTGGAGGTAGCACAAGATGGCATTATCGCGGTTGAATCTAAGCGTAGTCCTAATGGCACAATTAGGGACTTTGAGATTACGCATGTCAATGGGGCTTTTTATGACATGTTTCCTTTTCTTAAAGGACAACAAGTGAAGTGGGTGAAAGAACTAATTCCACGTCGCTATGGCAGCCAGGTGTTTCAGCAATTTGTAGAGGTAGTAGAACACGGCCGGCCCTTTGAACTTGCTGATAAATTCCGGGGATTGGATGGTACTCCCTTGTGGCTAAAGCTAGTAGCCGCTAAGCTAGAAGACGGCCTGACAATCACCTTTACCAATGTAACGAAACAGAAAATCTATGAGGCGCAGTTGGAGGAGGCGAAAGAAAAAGCGGAAGAAGGTGCTCGAGCCAAATCAAGCTTTTTAGCTACCATGAGTCATGAAATTCGAACGCCGATGAACGGTATCATCGGAATGATCGATCTGATGTACAACACTGAACTATCGGTCGAACAATTGGAACATCTGGATATCATCAGGACGAGTAGTGAAAGCTTATTGACGATCATCAACGATATTCTTGACTTTTCTAAAATTGAATCTGGAAAGCTCGAATTGGAAGAGCGCAATTTCTCCCTACGGGCCTGCCTGGAAGATACCCTAGATCTACTGGGTAAGCGGGCACGAGATAAGGAACTGGATTTATTCTATTATATGGAGCCAGAAGTGCCGGAATACATCTCTGGGGATGTGGTACGCCTGGGGCAAATTCTGACGAACCTGGTGAGCAACGCCATCAAATTCACAGAATCAGGAGAGATTTATGTGCACGTGAAGCGGGTAGATAAAGGTTGGACGGCACCGGGGGACCACGTGCATTTGCATTTTAGTGTTAGAGATACAGGGATTGGGATCCCTCCTGACAAGATTGGTCACCTGTTTCAAGCCTTTAACCAAGTAGATACTTCTACAACGAGGAAGTATGGTGGTACCGGCTTAGGTCTGGTTATATGCCAGCGCTTATGCCAATTGATGCATGGTAAAATATGGGTGGAAAGTGAATTCGGAAAGGGCTCGCAGTTTCAGTTCATTATCTCCTGCAAGCTCTCACCAATGACCTTTGTTCAGGAGCAGGACCAGCCCCGAATTTTGGAAGACTTGCGAGGCAAACGAATATTGCTGATCGACGATAATGAAACCAACCTAATGATCTTAGCGGCCTTCATTACCCGTATGGGGCTAAAACCAACCGTGGCGAAATCGCCAGTCAAGGCTTTAGAGATGGTTAACAGACAGTTATTTGATCTGGTTATCACAGACTATAATATGCCCATTATGAATGGCCTTCAGATGGCCAGCGCCATCAAAAAGCAAATGACTTGCCCCATCCTCTTGTTGAGCTCTAGTCAAGAGTTACCGATGAAGGAGGTGAGTAAATGGGTGGATTCCTATCAATTCAAACCGATTAGAGAAAGGCAGTTGCAACTGCTCATGGTTAAACTCTTCAATAGCCCAACCAAAGTAACAACAGGGGTTAAGAAACAAAGAGCTAAGACCTTCCGGGAGAACCTGGCCGAAGAGATTCCTTTGCGGATTCTGTTGGCTGAGGACTTCATCGTCAACCAAAAGATTGCCAGTAGGATCTTCAAGAAGATGGGATACGAGATTGATATAGCGGAGAATGGGGTAGAGGCAGTGGAGAAGTCCGCCAAGTTTACCTATGACATCATCTTTATGGATGTCCAAATGCCCGAAATGGATGGCTTGCAAGCTACTCAAGAGATAAAATCAAGCATGCGAGAGGATAGTCCCGTCATCATAGCTATGACAGCCAATGCCATGCCAGAGGATAGGCAAAAGTGTATCAATGCCGGGATGGACGACTACTTGTCGAAACCATTCAAACCAGCTGAATTACAAAAACTTTTAGTCAAGTATAACCCAAGAACTTATCAGCCCGAATAGGGCCACAGCAATTGATCAAGCCGCACTTACCTATACACAACACTAAGAAAGAGAACTTACAATCATTAACAGAGATTCAATTTTATGGACGTTCTCCCAAGGGAAATGCAAGGGACGGAAAGTGAAAGAGATCTGAACTATATCTTCTTAGGTAGGATCTACTTGTTTTTGGGTGGGGTTGGAGATCCCCTGATCACCGGTAGCTTGCAGTGGATAGATACAGGTCAATTTAGGATCATGCCAGATCGCTATGGTGTGATGGCAATGTGCTTCTTGGGTTTAGCTTTAAGTTTTTATAAAGGCTTCACCGCTAAGCACAAACTCACGCTTTTTGATTTGATCTATTTTTGCTTTTCCATCTATGAGTTAAAGACCTTCTATGATGGCAATTTCTCGGGTAGCTATCAGGCTGCCAATATGATTGTGCTAACTCTGATTTATACCGTATTACGCTCCCGAAAATTATTGCTGCTCTATACCTTGACCATTATCTCCACCGTTTGCCTATTACTGTATTGGAGTACCATCCCGTTGGAGCAGAAATGGAGTGTAGCTGTCATAACAACAGTTGTTTGCCTGATCAATTTGACCATCTGGGCCTGGCGCACATCGGAAATGAATCAGATTCACCGAACCAAGGCATTGATAAAGGGGATTTTAGAGGTATCTCAAAATGGAATCGTCGCCTTATCGGCAACACGGGATGAATCGGGCAAAATCCATGACTTTGAGATCACGCATGTGAATCCGGCAACCTATAGACTTTTTCCCTTCTTGCATGAGTTAGATATCGATAAAAGTTTAAGCAACCTCATTCCTATAAGTTTTGGAGGAGGCTGGTTTGATCAATTGGTTTCCATTGTAGAAACAGGCAAACCGCTATCCTTCGAGGAGGATTATGTGATGCCGGGAGGTCGCCAGTATTGGGTAAATCTCGTTATCAATAAACTGGGGGATGGACTTACGGTCACCCTGGCGGATGTTTCAGGTCAGCGGTCCTATGAAAAGGATTTGGAAGAAGCGAAAAAAGACGCAGAATCTGGCGCTAAGGCGAAGTCGAATTTCTTGGCTACAATGAGCCATGAGATTCGTACCCCCATGAACGGTATCATAGGTATGGTGGATTTATTGGATAATACGCAACTTAGTAGTGAACAGTGCGAACACCTGGAAATCATAAGAACTAGTAGCGATAGTCTTCTTGTAACGATCAACGATATACTAGATTTTTCCAAAATTGAATCGGGTAAGTTGGAACTGGAGCGACGGGATTTTTCTCTTCGCAACTGTTTAGAAAGTGTGTTGGAGCAACATGGACCAGCGGCTCGTGCCAAGGACCTGGACCTCTTCTACTATCTGGAGCCAGATGTACCAGAATTTATAAAAGGAGACGAAGTGCGGATCGGCCAGGTATTATCAAATTTGATTGGAAATGCGATAAAGTTCACCAATACTGGAGAAGTTTACATCTATGTACAACTTTCTAAAGAGGGTGAATCTGCTAATGATGACTTGATACCTGTGCATTTTAATGTCAGAGACACCGGAATTGGGATTCCTCCTGAAAAGCTGCCCCTATTGTTCAACGCTTTCCAGCAAATAGATGATAGTAGTACGCGGCAATTTGGTGGCACCGGGTTGGGGCTGGCCATCAGTAATAAGCTATGTAGAATTATGAACGGTAGAATCTGGGCAGAAAGCATAGTAGGCGAAGGCTCCCAGTTTCAGTTTGTACTACCGCTCGAAAAGGGCGTTCCTGTAGATAAGCACGTTCCGCTGATAACCGAAGATGATCTGGCGATGCTAATGGGTAAGCGAGCGCTGATTGTTGATGACAATGCTACCAACTTAATGATCCTCCAAGCATTTGTCGAAGAGTTGGGGATCTACCCAGAGCTCTGTAGCTCTCCCCTTGATGCCGTCGAGTGGGTTGAAAATAGACCTTATGACTTGGTCATTACGGACTTCAACATGCCGGAAATTGATGGATTGGAATTCGCTAAACGAGTTAGGAAGCACTTCTCAGGCCCTATTCTCCTATTGAGTTCGAGTCAGGTCTTGCCGATCAAGGAAATCAGAAAGGTGATTGATCAGTACCATTTCAAGCCTATCCGCAAGAAACAGTTGAGGTACATTGTGTTAGAATTGTTTAAGGTCAATAAAGAGAGCAAGAAAAAAACGGAAAAAGCCCACCTTAGTCTCAAAGCTGATCTCGCCTTAGATATTCCTATTCGGATTCTGCTCGCGGAGGATTATGTGGTCAATCAGAAGCATAATAGCCCAATGATCATAGCTATGACGGCCAATGCCATGCCCGAGGATCGGGAAAAGTGCATTAATGCAGGTATGGATGATTATCTAGCAAAGCCCTTTAAACCTCGTGAGCTGCAGCAAATCTTGGAAAAATATCGCCCTGTACTTAAAAGCTACTAGTTGCCCGTAAATTCGTTCATGATGCCAGCCTTTCTGGTGCACTACAAATGTTCCAGAAATTGTATTGGACGAAGAAAATCCAGCCCAAAGCGTTACTTTTCGGCGGAATTAATGTCTTATCTTTGAGTAATCGTAACCCCAAGCTTGATAGAGATAGTAGGGAAGTAGGGTTTGTTTTAGTCTTTTTTGAGCGAAAGCTAAAACTTATCCCGGGCTTCATACTAAAACCTCCACTTTTATAGTTTTGGGCTTTATAGAAGCAACTAAGTAACTATGAAAAAACTTAATAATATCCTCCTGCTAACGATTGCAGTCTTCTTGTTTTCTTCTTGTAACAAGGCCAAATTGGCGGAATTACAACGCGAATTGGAATTAAAGGACGACAAGATCGAGTTAATGGAGGAGCAGCTAGGCCATCTACAGCAGACTAATGGTAGTCTCCTCGATCGCATGTCAGAGCTTTCCATCATCAATCAAACAGGTGCTGAAAGTATCCAGAAATCACTGGAGAATATGACTCAGCAATATTCCTTTATCGAAGACCTCACCACCAAGATTCACTCTAAAGATTCCTTGAATTTAGCCTTGGTGATGAACATCAAGCGTTCACTGAGCAATATCGATGACGATGATGTTCAAGTTGAGGTGAAGGGGGGAGTAGTATATGTGTCCATCTCTGACAAATTATTGTTCCGATCTGGAAGTTCAAAGATAACCAGTGAGGCAAGCGAAGTCTTGAATAAGTTAGCGCTAGTAATCAACGATCATAGCGATCTAAATATACTGGTAGAAGGGCATACGGATGATGTGCCAATCTCCAATTCCTGTATGGATGATAATTGGGACCTTAGTGTTAAGCGGGCCACTTCAGTAGTACGGATGTTAGTAGAAGACTACTATGTAGATCCTACAAGAATGACCGCGGCTGGGCGATCCGAATTTATCCCAAAGGAGGACAATGGAAGTAGTGCCGGTAGAAGTGCAAACCGTCGTACGGAGATTATCATTACTCCGAAACTAGATCAATTCTTCCAGCTTTTGGAAGCTCCTGCAATAGCAGATTGAGCGATTTGTCATCAACATAAAAGGGAAGCCCCTGCCTGTGCAAAAGACAGGCAGGGGCTTTTATATTTGGGTAAGATCACTTCGGTCTACTTTACTACCACTTTCTGATACCCAGAGAAAGAAGTACCTCTTACCAGAAGTACGTACGTTCCCGGAGTAAGTTGACCGGGTAGTGAAAAGGTCTGTTGTTGTGGGCCACTAGCTAATCCATTCCAGTTTTCAGTAGCAAGCATTCTGCCTTTCATATCAAAAAGATACGCCTGGGTGCGATCTTCTCGGTTTTCCAAGCTGAATGAGACTTGCACTTGTTCCCTAGCTGGATTAGGAGCTACGCTAAGCGGGCTAAAAGCTCGCTTGACTTCCTCATTGGATAGCACCACATCAGTTTGAACATAGAAGGTTAAAATTCCTGCTTCCTCACCAACCCCTGGAGGATCGTAATCAACCAATGGAGCCAGCTGATCTGGGCTGTACCACTCGTAGGAGACCGTACTAGTATTGGTATTGCTGATTACAGATCCGGTAGATAGGCTAGTCGTTACGGTGTTTTCGGTACTGTAATGCGTAAATCGAACGGCCTGGTCAAAGTCTCCGAATGGGGTGCTGAGCTGCCCGTAGGCATCATAGACGATGGAATCCCTAGAGCTGGTCACTGTTCTAGTGTCAAAGTCAACATCCTCTTCAACGTCTTCATCTATTCTGATGAAATGCTCGTTGAAACTGAGCGGAAGCTTGAATTCTAAAGT
This sequence comes from uncultured Lewinella sp., assembly GCA_913057785.1. Taxonomy (GTDB): domain Bacteria; phylum Bacteroidota; class Bacteroidia; order Chitinophagales; family Saprospiraceae; genus DT-111. The sequence goes on from CAJXPD010000104.1 coordinate 10,591, forward strand.
GGGCATTTGATTGACCACGGTACTGGTATCCTCTATGAATGTCCCCAGAATATCAATCTCTGTGATACTAGTGTTGCCTAGATCATAGAGGCCGTCTGCTTGCTGATCAACGAAGGAATAGATGTCTGTAAAGAAAAAGAAGTCGATCAATGTTCTAATGGCAAAATCAGCCTCGGGGAAGCTGTCCGCCCCGATTAAGCCGCTGGGCTCTACGATTTCAAAGGCCAAAAAAGGATCTGCTTTCAGTTCGTCAATAATTTCTTCAGGGGTACCTTCCAAGCTGTCAAGAATACCTGTGAAATCCCAACTTTGGTCAGCTCCCGCGGAGCCAACCGGGTACTGTTCTGGATTGAATTCCAGAAACAGGCCAATCCATTTGGTTCCCGGGCCTGGGATCAGGCTGGAGTTAAGGACAGGCTGAGCTTTCAGTAAGGTAAAACAACAGATGGTGAGCACGCTGAGTACAAGTGATTTTTTCATGATTGTGGTATTGGGTTTTTTAAAGCCTGCAAGTAAAACTAATTTCTTGATATTGTGAATCTTAATATGTGAGTTTGTTGTCCTACTTTAAGAAAATATGAACCAGGGTTGAGCTGGTCTGTTTGTATTTGGGTTCGATAGGTTCCTGCTGGGACAGTTCCCATTTCCACTAGTTGACCTAAACTGTTTAGGATACGGTAGGTTTCTTCTTCCTCCGTGTCTGTTTCTAAGGTGATCTGAGACTGGGCTACTGTCGGAAAGAGTTTCGCCACTCCTGTTTGAACTTGGTATCCCTTAGTGCCTCCCTCCGGTGGTTTAATCCCTGAACTTTTATCTACGATTACATCATGCTGACAAGTAATTTCCGAGCCATCCTCGAAGGTGATATAGAAGATCGTCCGTATGGTATAGATGTCCCCCGCATCTAAGTGGAAGTTGTGAAATTGAGAAGATCCATCTCCCGGGTCAATCGTGATGGGCTGTAGGATGTTGGTGAAATTATCTCCAACGATCATGGATTCGGCACGTACGGTGATCGGACTACTAGTATTATTGGTAAAAGTGTAGTAAATCAAGAATAATCCATCTGGAGTGCCCGTGAGATCAAAGAATTTTTCACCTCCACAGTCAATAGATTCAAATCCTTGTGAGGGGTCATGACTAAAGATAATATCCAGAGGTTGCATCCGCTTGTCGATGATTACCCGATGCTCGCAAGTTATTTCTGTTCCGTCTGGAAGGGTGATAAATATCTCATAGATGATGGTATAAAGAATACCTGCTTGCAGATTGAAGCCCGTCTGAAAGGTTCTGATATCACCTGGATCCAGTGGAACTAATGGAAACGTGTAATTTGAATTCTGTTCAATTACAGTTAATTCGATGTTGACATCGATTGGAGTTGGGCTCACATTTTCTAATCTGTAATACAAGTAAGTTACCCCATCAGGGGTATCCGTCAAATCAATGAATTCTTCGTCCCCACACTCTACAATCTCATATCCTTGTGACTGATCCAGGCTAAAACCTAGCTCTATGGGGATACTGCGCTTATCTACAATTACGGTATGTACACAAGTGATTTCAGAACCGTCGGCAAAGGTGATGAAAAAGGTGGTTTGCAGCGTGTAGATATCTCCCGCATCCAAATGGAAGGTAGCCCCTTGGTATCCGGAATCATTTGGATCAAGAGTGACTGGGTTGAGGATATTGGTAATGCCACCTCCGATCACCGTGGTTTCGGCACGAACCACTATGGTGCCATCGCTAGTGTTGCGGAACGAATAGTGCACAGTGAAGGTCCCATCAGGTTCGTTGACCAGATCAAAGAATGCCTCGCCACCACATTCAATTTCATCGTAGCCCTGTGCAGGATTGTCAGTAAAACGGACGCTGATCGGGATTTTCCGTTTGTCCACAATCACTGTATGCTCACAAGTTATTTCTGTTCCATCCTCCAAGGTGATGAAAAAGGTCGTTAGGATGGTATGTAGTTCCCCTTCCGCCAGGATGAAGGAGGCAAATTGTGAACCGCCGTCTCCCGGCGCAGCTGTTACTGGATTTAAGATATTGGTAGTCCCACTACCTACTACCGTGGTTTCTGCTCTAACGGTAATGGTACCGTTCGTACTATTGGTGAAAGTGTAGTACACGAGGAAGGGGCCCTCCTCCGTATTCGTCAGATCAAAAAACTCCTCGCCTCCGCAATCTATCGGATGATAACCCTGAGGTGGATCATGACTAAAAATAAGGTCGATTGGCATATACCGTTTATCGACGATTACGCGGTACTGGCAGCTTAATTCTGAACCATCCTCTAGGGTGATGTAGAAGGTGGTCAAGATGGTATAAATATCACCGGCAGCGAGATTGAAAGCGGGCCCATGGAAGCCGAACTCTCCTGGATCTAAACTGACAAGATCTAGTATCCCCGTAGTGCTGCTGCCTACCACGGTAGTTTCTGCACGAACGCTAATCGGGCTGCTACTCGTATTTTGGAAAGAATAGTACAACCGAAAGGTACCATCTGGCTCGTTAATAAGATCAAAATATTCCTCCCCTCCACAATCTATCGGATGGTAGCCCTCCACAGGGTCATCTGTAAAGCTGATGTCCAATGGGATGATTCTTTTGTCTACTATAACACGATACTCACAAGTTGCCTCCGTTCCATTTGGATAAGTGATGAAAAAGGTCGTAAGAATCGTGTAGATGTCTCCTTCTGCTAAGAAAAAGGAGGGGCCATGATATCCGCTATCTCCGGGATCCAGCTCGATAGGATTGAGTATGTTAGTCACTATCCCACCTACTACCGTGGTTTCTGCACGGACAATAATGGGAAGGTCGATTTGGTTTCGAAAACTGTAGTGTACGCGAAAATTGCCGTCGCTAGGGTCTGTAGTAAGGTCGAAAAAGGATTCCCCACCACAATCTACTTCTTCGTAGCCTGCGAGTGGATCATCTGTAAAGCGAAGTAGTAGGGGATCGGGGACTAGACCGAGACCGTACAAAGATACTTGACAGGTGCTTTGGTTGGGGTCAGAACTCTGGATGGTCAAGGAGCCTTGGTGTGGACCAGGGCTACCCGGTGAAAAGGTGACAGAAAAACTGAGTTGGCCACCTGGTGGAATAAAAAGGACACCCTCAAGTGGGAACTCCAGCTCGACGCTGAAATGTTCAAATCCAGCTAGATCATAACCGTAGATAAACAAGGGGGCTTTACCCGTATTGGTAATGGTAAGGATTCGTTCTGTGGAAGACCCTACTTCTTGACTTTCGAAGGAAATGGTAGACCTGTCGCAGAGGAGCACCTGGTCATCTACAGACATTTGTATTTCACTATACAGCCCGGGGTAAACTTGCCCTTGGGCGATGCTTATGCTGGTAAGGCAAAGGAGAAAGAGGTAAATTTTACGATACATTTGTTTAGAATTTGAGAGAAATAGCGTTATGGAAATGAGGTGGAGCCTCCCACTGAGGAAAATCACTAATCAATCCTATTGGGGAGAACTCCATGCAAGTATTTTAGCTCGATTGTTCATGACTTCAGTACTAGGTCCTGGGCCAGTAACCGTTCACTTTTTTGGCAATACATGCCATAGGGATCACGACAGTCACCACCGAAAATCTAGGCTGAACAATCATTTCTAGTTCATTTTATAGTAAAGGGTGTAAGCCAAATCTTTGTGAGATGTTATAGATAGCAGGAACAAGCACTTGAGGGGTTGTGCAGATCAATATTGTGTCAACCCGTTTTGTGCTACAATTCTTTTAAATGGCTTATGATTGGCATCTTTATCACGCGTTTAAATATCTTTTTCTTGGTAATATATTGCAGTGCCGATTTATCAGGGGATAGGCTAGGCGGACCAATGGTTAATTTGACTTTTCGGACAGAGTTGGTTAGATTTGGGCCAATTAACGACTTCCACGATGCGTTACCAGATACTGGTATTGGTTCCCCTATTATTTCTTCCTTGCCTTTCTTGGGAACAAAACTTCTTTTTTCGCCAATACACCACTTCTGATGGACTTCCGAGTAGTAACGTATTCGCTTTCGACCAGGATAGTGATCAGTTGCTTTGGATGGGGACTTCCAATGGTCTCTGCAGCTTTGATGGGAAGAATTTCAAGTTGTATTCTGTGGAGCATGGTCTGGTCAATAACATTATTTATGGTTTGTCTATTGATCAACAGGATCGGAAGTGGTTGAGTACCATGGCAGGGCAGCCCTCCTATTTCGAGCGTGGACAGGGGCATGTTCCTACTTGGGCAGATAGCCTGGTGGTTGGTAATTATTACTTTCAATGCATAGATACATTTATCTGGTTCTCTGGAGTAGATTTAGCCTCCACCCATAAACCGAGGCCTGTCATTCACATCGGATCCGACCATAAACTGTACCCAACAGAGGTGATCAGTGGTTGGGAAGGACCTGCTGGAGTCCAAGTGGATTCGATCACCTACTTCGCCGATAATCGGCGCCTCTACCGCTTGGCTTCGGAAGTGCCTGAGCAGGTTCCAGGCTTGGAGTTGCCGCCTAGGTTGACGGAGTGCCGTGCCCTGGAGGCGGGCATGATTTGCATCCAGCGAGAGGCTAGAAATGCTGATCGAGTGATATACATTGATCTAGCGCAAAAACAAGTGTATAATCTTAATCAGCTAAATCCCTATCTTTCAAAGACTAAGGTTAATACCATCCTTGTTGATGGGAAAGGCCATGTTTGGTTGGGGATGAAGAATGAACTACTTTACCTGGAAGATAAAGATGCCACACCTAAGTCTGTTCTACCGGAGGTTTTTGTCAATGATCTCCATTATGATCACGAGGGTAACTTATGGGTGAGTACCGAAGGGAAAGGAATGTTTCTACTGGTATCGAGCGAAGTGAGATCATTGGAAATCACAAGGGAGAAGAACTTCATCGTCCGAACAATGGAAGTTGATGGATCAGGTAACATCCACGTCGGATACATTAGTGGATGGGTGGATGTATTTGACCATGAGTTTAACCTAATAAGAAGTAACAAATACAGCCAATATAGGATCGTCGATATCCTTACAGATGAGGGGGGATCTTGGGTGGCCAGCAATCAAGAGGTATTTAGAGTAGACAACTCAGGAAATGTTCTGAAGGTTTATAAGACCGCTTCACCCATAAAATCCCTGGGGCTCATGGCTGGCAAGTTATATGTGTTGTCCTATAACATAGAAATGCTTGAGGGAGATACCATTGTCAATTCTGGAATTCCTTTTCCCGCCCGAATGTATTCCAATTACACGATTGATGAAGATAATATGTGGTTGGGTTCTACCGATGGCCTTTTCAAGTTGAGTGGAGGAGCCGTTAGACAAGTAGCTAAAGAAGAAATATATACGGATATACGCGGGATCAGTGCTGACCATTTGGGACGTTTCTGGATCGCCACAGCTGGGCAGGGGATCTTTGTCATCGAGCAAGATACGATTGTACAGCATGTCACTGTCGGACAAGGTCTATCCAGTAATCTGTGTATGCATCAGCAAGTGGATGGTAAAACGATGTGGGTATCCACTAATCTGGGGATTAACAAGATTGATGTTGAAACGGGTACTATTCAGGTGTTTAATGAGCAGGATGGCCTTTCTACAGGGGAAGTAAAGTATTTAGGCTTAGTAGACAGCTTCGTGTTGGCAGCTTCATCCGGAGGAATAGACATATTCCCCAAGAGAATTGCCTCTTTTGTGGACCCTCCAATCCTCAAATTGAGTGCTATATTGGCAGATAAGGATACCTTATTGGATCAGCAATCTTATGTATTGCCCTATCACCAGAATGATCTAGTGGCGAAACTCAGTTCTGTTTCGTTCAAGAGTTTAGGAAACATTACTTATGCCTATAAACTGGAGGGACTCAATAAGGATTGGATAGAGACGTCTGACGAACAATTGAGTTGGGCTGCTGTTCCTCCCGGGAATTATCGGTTGAAAGTGAAAGTCAAAGGAAGTGGCGGCAGTTGGAGCGACATAATTGAAAGGCAGATCATCGTTCAGCTCCCCTGGTGGAGACAATGGTGGTTTATTTTGGCCATTGCTTTACTTTTTGCGGGCACTTTAGTTTTTGCTTATCAGCGACAGCAAGCTAAGTTTCAGCGCGAAACGGAACTTCAGCGGCGGATGCAGAATCTGCAGTTGACAGCGCTCAGAGCACAAATGAATCCTCACTTCATGTTCAATGCGCTAAGTTCCATACAAGAATTCATCAACAATAGTGACTTGGAGTCCGCCAATCTATACCTTAGTCGATTTGCCTCCTTAGTTCGTAGTGTTTTAAATCATTCCACCCAAGAAAGGATTAGTTTAGAAGAGGAAGTTAGCCAGCTCGAGTTGTATCTTACCTTAGAAAACTTGAGATTTGATCAACGGATACACTACGACCTTTTAATCAAGCGCCCCATACAAGCCAGCAAAGTATTTATCCCGACTATGATCATCCAGCCCTTTGTTGAAAATGCCTTGAACCACGGACTTTTTCATCGAAAGGAAGAGAAGAGACTGCAGGTTCGTTTTCAGCAGCTAGGTGATCACATACTCCACTGCCAAATTGAAGATAATGGAATCGGCCGACAACGATCCATGGAAATCAACGAACATAAGAAGTACAAAGGTAGATCCAAAGGTATACAGGTAACTCGAGATCGACTAGAATTGATCAATAAGACCAATGAGGGGAAGATTGCTTTGGAAATAGAAGATTTAGTCGATGAAAGAGGAAACCCAAGCGGGACCTTAGTGCACTTGATGATCCCTTTCTCTTCTACTAAAGATGGCACGGCATGAAATCAGTAATCATTGATGACGAAGCGGGGAGTCGGAATAATTTGAAGTTTTTGCTAGAACGTTTTTGCCCACAAGTTGAAATAGCGGGCTGGGCTGCCGATGCCGAAGAAGGCCTAAATTTAATCACTACCGAAGAACCGGACCTGGTTTTTCTCGATATCGAAATGCCAGAGCAAGATGGCTTTCAGCTCATCGAAAAATTGCCCAGCTATAATCGTCCCAAAATCATATTTACTACTGCCTATGAGCAGTATGCTGTCAAAGCCTTTAAAGTGTCTGCCGTGGATTACCTCCTAAAACCCATCGATATTGATGAGTTAAAGACCACTGTACAGCGAATCGAAAAAGAAATGAATATGGCTTGGAAGGAAGCCATGCAGCGATTTAGAGAGGAAAGTCACAAGAAGCTGGTGATCCCGCATCAGTCTGGAATTACTTTTCTAGAGGAAAGTGAGATCATATGTTTAGAAGCCAACCGCAACTATACTGAAATTCATATCAAAAAAGACAAGAAGATTATGGTAGCCAAAACTCTCGGAGATTTCGAGGATCTTTTGACTTCCAGCTCTTTTTTTCGAGCTCACCGAAGTTTTATCATTAATTTACAGGCCCTGGAACAATGGGTGAATAAAGACGGGGGATACTTATTAATGAGTAATCAATTGCGTGTCCCCTTAGCGAGAAACCGAAGGGAAAAATTCTTCAAATTGATTCATGCCATTTGATCAACCTGCATGATGACGTGTCAGAAGGCATAAGGGAATTTCGACAACAGTAACAAAACATACGGAAGATGAAAAATCAACGATTACACCAATGGCTTAGCTTTATGGTCCTACTGCTCGTTTGTAGTGGCTGCGGATCAGACCAAGGGCCCTCTCAGGACCAGGCCGAAGATGAACCCAAAGCAACCTTCGTAGCCAATCCTCAGCCCGTGACAGAGCGGGAAGTACCTACCTTGTCGATTGGAGCAGCAGCCCCAGATTTCAATCTCCCCGGCGTAGACGGAAAATACTATAGTTTAGCTGATTTTGCTGAGGCCAAAGCCTTACTAATCCTCTTTACCTGCAACCATTGTCCAACTGCACAGGCTTATGAGGATCGGTTGATTAGTATCACAAAGGACTATCAGGACAAAGGATTGTCAGTTGTCGCCATCTCGCCGAATAGCCCTTTGGGACTTCTATACGAAGAACTGGGATATAGTGATTTGAATGATGACTATGAGGACATGGTGATCAGAGCGGATCACAAGAAATATAATTTCCCCTATCTCTACGATGGTGACAATGAAGAAGTCTCCCTCCAGTACGGCCCAGTGGCTACTCCTCATGCTTTTCTATTTGATTCAGATCGAAAATTACAGTACGTCGGGCAGATCGATGGATCAGAGAAGCCTGGCTCAGCGAATGGAGAGGTGTTGAGAGCGGCCATCGATGCGGTGCTGGCTGGACAAACGCCGGCACAACCGGTTACTAAGACCTTCGGCTGCTCTACCAAGTGGGGGTGGAAAACGGCTTATAAAGAAAAAGTCGAAAAGGAATGGGCTGAGAAACCCGTTGCTTTAGAGGCTATTGATGCAGTGGGCATTACCCAGCTGTTGAAGAATGAAGATTCTGAAAAATTGCGACTAATCAATGTGTGGGCCACCTGGTGCGGGCCTTGCGTAATTGAATATCCGGATTTCATCGTGTTGCAGCGGATGTATGGTGCCAGAGATTTTGAGTTTATTTCTCTATCGGCAGATAAGATCGCCCAACAGGATAAAGCCTTGAAGTTTCTGGAAAGCAAGAACTCTGCGGTACAGAACTATATCTTTAGTGGAGAAGATATTTATGAAATGGTGGAAGCAGTAGATCCCAGCTGGAACGCAGCCCTGCCTTATACCATCCTAGTAGAGCCTGGCGGGAAAATCGTATATCAAAAACAAGGAGAAGCTGATTTCCTGGAATTGAAGCAGACCATTGTGGATCATCCGATGATCGGCAGATACTACTAAGGAAATTGAGGACGTATAGGTGGGCCATACGGAAATTAGGCCCACCTATGCGACTTTTCATCTAGAGAGCGTCCAGCCCAACTTTGATGGTTTCTTCTACTAAGGGTAGAAGATAGCCAATAAGCATGTCTCGATGATGCCAATCCATTTTGTCAAATCGTTCAATAGCAACAGACCAAGGTTCATCAAAATCGGAAGGCTGTAGCGGTTGTGTAGATTTTACGGTCTCGTTGATTGTCTTCAACTTCTCGCCGCTGGCATCGTGCAGTACAATTCGAATGCTACTTGTTGGCCGGAAACCCATAAGTCCGCCGATTAGAGGTTTTGAACAACTTATGGTGATGTTCAAAAAGTAGTCACCAATATTGTTGTTTTTCTTCTTGATGGGTTTTTTAGGTGTTAGAGGGGTAGGGTAGCCGCGTTCATTGAGTCTTGTGATTTTTGCCGTTTCTTCAAGGGGCAATAATTTGATACCGCGGCCTTCCAATTGCTTCAACAAGATATCAAATACATCATCTTGGTACCATTTCTGTAGCCTGCGATCCAATCTTCTAACAAGTTCTTTTTCTGCATCGGTCACGAGCTCAATCTGATCGAGGCTATTTAGTACGTCTTGATCGATGTTTCCGTCAAAACGAATAAGGCCCACCCTGAAATTGCTAAGATCTTGGGCGGAGAGCATAAGGCTGCTGGAACAAAGGATTAGACATAGGAAAAGAATCTTTTTCATAAGTTGATTGTGGGTTAGAAAGCTAGAACCTAATGCTGATGTAGGGGAGGCAAAGGCAAGTTCTAGCCTGAAGTTGAAGAAATAAATAAATCTTTAGCGGGTGCAAACGCTAAAATACTAAGCCTTTTGGAATTCAGCGTATTCTCCTCGGGGGACTTGCTCTGCTATAGACCTAGCAGTTGCGGCCCAAAAAATCGGAGGAGCGCATTTACTGCATGCGGATGTTGGAAGCTACCGTCCAAAAGACGTCGCTTTACTTCATCTATGGGCAGGGCTACCCATTCTACATCCTCCCCGTCATCCAAGGACGTCTCATGTGTCAACTCCACATCCTTCGCCAGCCAATGATGTACGTAGCTATCCATAAAGACAGGATTAGAGCCTATTTTGCCTAAATATTCCCAAGAGGAAGTTGTGTAACCGGTTTCTTCTTGAAGTTCACGGACAGCAGCCACTCCATGTTCTTCACCAGGATCAACAATCCCACCAGGGAGTTCAAGCGTGTAAGTCCGGGTGCCGAATCGATATTGATGTACGAAAATGATCTCCCCCGTTTTAGTAAGGGGCACAACATTGACAGAATCTGGCGAAGCTAGGATGATCATTTTCTCTGTTACTTGATTCCTCGGATTGAGCATATGATCAAATCGAGCTGTAAAGAGCTTAAGATCAGGGCCTTGTTCGCTCTTTACACAGGTCCATTCTTTTTTATCCGCTGACATGGGTAGTTGAGTAACATTAAGTAGAAAAGAATCGAAATCCATTCAGGATCTCCAAAGGCGCTGTAAATAAGCAATAAATTTTGGTTGTATGCTTATGATCCTGGATAATGTTGGTTGAAAAGGAGTTTCACAGGCCTACAAGTATAGATTATTAGCCTCTTATTCATGTAAAAAAATAATATTTAATTTTTTTCTGTTTTTATTTTTAAAAAATGTGACATAATACTATCTTTGTGATGTCAGAAAGAAACTTCCCTCTAGTAATACCCAATATCCCTTACCCATTTAAAGAATATTCATTGATAGCCGACTAATGTGGCGTCGATGTTTGGATAAACACTAACTTCCTGAACCTTCCAAAAGGTCAGACACTAAGAACGACATCAGGTCCTAAGCTATAAGTATCAAGCTCGTATGACGAGCTGGTCTCCTGTGCGGAGAGATACCTTAGCTTAGGGCTTTTTTTATGCAACACTAACACAGGTGTAAGAACCCGAACAACACTAAGAAAACTATGAACAAATTACTCACTACTCTTGTAGTGGTGGCAACTCTCCTTGCCCCCAAGCTACAGGCGCAACTCTCCCTGTCTTCAGGTCCTTACACGGAACAGGAGATTAGGACGCTCCTGGGTAATGATCGTACAATTACAATTCCCGATTTCTCCCTAGTTGAATTAAATGGTGATTGGAACTTGAAGACGCTGGGTCCTATTACAATCGTGATTAAAGGCTCTGGTTGTATCGTCTTCAGTGGATATGGTGACAATGCTGAGCGCATGAGGTTAGCGCAGGGCTCCTCCATTATTATTGAAGAAGGAAACGCAAACCCCTTTGCCCTGCTGGGCACGGGTATCTCAGAGCAACGTCGTATCAAGATTGGTGACGATTGGTATAAGGAAAAGCATTTCCAAGATATTATTGATGGCTTTGGCGTGAGCAGTCTACTGCCTATCCAATTGGCTTATTTCCGAGCCAAGCGAAAGGAGGGCAAGGTACAGTTGAATTGGAGTACTGAGGTGGAAATCAACAACGCTTACTTTGAAATTGAGTATAGTACAGACGGAAAGGATTTCAAAAGTATCGCTTACATCGAAGGAGCGGGGACAAGTACAAAGGCATTATTCTATGACTTCCAACATAAAGCACCCGTAGCCGGTATCAACTACTATCGGCTCAAACAAACGGATTTTGACGAGGCTTACAGTTACTCAGATATCGTTAGTGTTGAGATCAACAAAGAGACTGCTTCGCGGGTGAAGGTGTTTCCCAATCCGGTAGTTGATCGATTCTCCATTACACATGACAGCAAGGAGGAAATAGGACAAGTTGAGCTTTTTAGCCTACTTGGGCAGCGAATAGTGAGGAGCTGGACGCAAGCGCAAGCTAGCTACACTTTGCCGAATAGCCTATTACCTGGGCAGTATATCCTAAGGATACAAGCAGGGGCGAAAGAATGGATTGAACAAATAGTAGTTCGATAGTCAGCTTCGACCTTTAGCAAAAAAGAAATAGTAAGAGGGACAATTAGATATTTGATGGAGGTCGGCTCCAGAGCCGACCCCTTTTTCCCTCCTTACAGTAAGATATTGAAAGATTATTTAGGGGGAATTTTAAAGCGGAGGAGTCATCTGTCTAGATGACCGATGACCCTCCTTTTTTTCCGAAAGATGTAATGCAGAACGTAGAACAGAGTCTGTCTTCAAACATGGTCAAATTTATCTTATTGCACAATCACACTTAAGGGACCAAATGTACAGGTTCCTATGACACTAGTTTTTTTGATTTAAGTTAAAAACCGATTATAATTTTAGGGGGAATTTGTGTGCGTCCATGCTCTTGAATAAGGAGCATGGACCTCTTTTAATTTCCTACATCGTATGCAGTTTATGGATTCATATTGTTATATCTAAAGATTTGATAGAGAGTATGTTCTGTAAGTGGTTGATTTTCAGCTAAAAAATACTACGATGTTTCCATTTGAAATCATAACTTAGTAGCGAAAATGGAGGGCCATTACAGCTCTAGCACACTATAAAAATCTTTCTATTCCTACCTCTACGTCGAAATTCAATCTATTTCAAACCCGACATTTTCCCCTTCACCTAAGCGGACCTTTTGAATAAGAAATTGGCATGCGACCTTAGCTGCTAATCCACTAGCTGTTGGGACTATCGCATTATCGCCTCAGCTGGTATGCCAGAGATGTTATGCTAGGGTTGGAAAGGTTTGCCATTACAGAACAACAAATACTATTTACTAAACACTAAATGAACAACTATGAAATGGAAAACTACACTTTGTTTTCTCCTAACACTATTTGTTAGCCGGGAGCTAGCAGCCCAGTGCACCCCTTCTGGCTCACCCAGTTGTGCAGCCAACATTGGAAATTTGCAAGCTTTAACCGATTGTCTAGCTGCCGGAGGATCGCCGAACATTACAGCTGATTTAGCAGACATCAACTGCAATTATGACTTATCAGGAACTACCATTAATCTAGCTAATCAAGTTGATATTCGCTTCACGGGGAATATCACCGTGAATTCAGGTACTAGTTTTACCGCATCTACGGGAAATGCTACAATTACAGTAGGTACGCTTGTTATTGTAGCTAACAATGGCGGCGGTGGTGGGGATATAACTTTCGCACAGTTAAACGCTATATTGGCTCTGCTCCCAGGTCCTGTAACACTAAATATAGCCTTGGGCATTCTTCCTGTTGATCTCTCCTCTTTCACGGGTGAAGTAAAGGGTAAGGCTGTTAACTTAGATTGGTCTACAGCCACCGAGTCAAACAACAAACAGTTTGAGGTCGAATTTAGTACAGATGGCAAAAGCTTCAAACAAATCGGCATCGTGGCTGGAGCAGGCACGACCTACATTACACAGCAATACCATTTCGAGCATGCTACTCCGGCGGTTGGGATTAATTATTACCGTTTAAGGCAGGTGGATTATGATGGCTCTTTTGAATACTCTAGTATGGTAAGCGCGGAATTGAAGAGTAAAGCTTTTGCCTCTTACCGCCTATTCCCTAATCCGGTGCAAACTGCCTTCACTATTCAAGCTGAAGATGGTGAGGTGCCAAGTAACGTAACTTTGATCAACACACTTGGGCAAGAGATTAAGTTAGATCAGGCAAACGCCCTTACTACTTTTGAACTTCCTACAAGTCTGCAAAGTGGGACTTACATCATACGCTTTGACGCTGCAGGTGAGACCCGTTTTGAAAGAATCGTAGTTCAATAATAGACGACGTTTTTCTAGAAACTTCGACAGCGCAATCCTCCCTTATGGAAGATGCGCTGTCTTTCTATTTTTTCGCATCGTCTTACCTAGACTAGCTTAATCTTCGTCAATAATGGCGTCATCAATGATCTCATCGCCGTCGCCATCTAGATCTTCAAAGCCAGCGACTGTACCGTCATTCTTCTTAGGTTGATGATTTGGATCTTTTTCGATGCTCATTTCATCATTTTCAAAAATGGAGTTGGTCTTTTTCTCTCCTTTCATAGAGTAATCACCATCTGCAAAGCGTGAGGCTTTCTCGAAAAAACTATCTTTCCCATCTAACAAACTGTCACCTGTTTCTTCCAGTTTTTCCTTAAAATTGGAGGTAGAATCTTGGACTTTTGAGGCAGCCTCATCGCCCATTGCTTTGGCCTTGTCGATGATGCTATCCATATCTTCTTCGGCTGCCGCTTTCTGGGCTTTTTGCACTAAGTCCTCCGCCTTATCGAAGATCTTTCCACCTAATTCTTTCGCTTTGTCTAAAGCACTTCCACCCGTTTCTAGAATTTTCCCTCCTAGATCTTCGGCTACATCCATGACTTTACCGCCAACTTCCTCAGACTTATCCATGATCTTCCCGCCCAGGTCTTCGGCTACGTCCAAAACTTTGCCTCCCACCTCTTCGGATTTGTCCATGATCTTACCACGTACACCACTGGTCTTATCCATAAATTCATCTCCAAGGTTCTTCAAGGTTTCACCTGCCTTTTGTGCAGCCTCTTTGATGGCATCTCCTGCTTTATCGGCAGCCTCTCTAGCCGCAGAGGTAGTCGTTTCTGGTTCAGGAACGGTCGTATCGTCTTCTAGATCAAGATCAGGAGCCTCCTCCATCGGTGCAGAAGCAACAATCTCTTCGTCTTTGTTCATAATATCATCCGCCTTGTCTTTGACCTTCTGCGTAAGATCGCTAGCGACTTCCTTAGCTTTACCTGCGGCCTCTTCCGCCTCTTCCCAAATTTTTGCGGCAATATCTTCTACGGAATCCTTCGCTTTTTCCACAAAATCACCGGCCTTATCCATCGCAATGCCTCCTACTTCCTCGGCTTTATCTTTTGCTTTATCAAATAGTTCACCTGATTTATCCGCTATATCACTGGCCACCTCTTTCCCTTTTTCTACGGTTTTGTTGGCCGCAGACTTACCCACGGATTTAGCGCCAAACATTAATTTTTTGAGATCATTAATAAGTCCCATGGTCTTTATTGAGTTTGTTAATAATTTGGATTGAACATCTTGTTATACTATTGGATAAACAACCTTAGACTGGGTGATTTATCCTGGTTGGCTGCAGAAGAACATAAGTGAGTAGCCCTGGTGCCATTTCGATGCTTCTCCGGCCAGTTATCAAGGATGTTCGCCGAATCAGGATGAAGCATATAGTAGCCTAATGCCCAGGGTAGCATTACTAGCAAGGAACATAATTTTTGGGAAACAATCAACTTTTTTAGCTTTAGAGTATGAGGAATATGCTTACCTACCAAGAGATTAGACCCGGAGAGGCCTTGGCGGACTATATCTACTGTTATTGGATTTTTAGTTATCAACCAAAAGATCATCAGGAAGTCTTGGAACATAGCATTCCTCCAGATGGCTGCTTTTCCCTTGCCTTCCCCCATCACCCCATGGCGCCTAGTCTAGGGATCTCTTTACTAGGTCCACAAAACTCCATTTTTCGCTTACCTGTGTTCCCTGGTAGCCATTGCCTCGGCATCCGATTCATGCCAGGAGTTGGTAAGGCTTTGTTTGGGGTTTCTCCAAAGGCATGGGTGGATCGAAACTTAGAGGCGGAAGACTTGATAGGAGGCTTGAACACCGGAGCCATTTTTCACCACTGGCCTGCACAGGAACCAGACCAGGCTTGGTTGGATCCAATTTTTGAACACTGGATTGATGAGAAGGAAGTGGAGCTAGATGAACCAATTTTGCGGGCTGTAAGGCTGATTCTAGCGGCTGATGGTCAGGTTAAGGTGTCGGAATTGGCTCAGCAGGTATTTTTGAGTGAACGTCAATTTCAGCGCCGCTTTCAAGAGGCAGTTGGACTGTCCCCTAAAGTTTTCAGTAGGATTCGCCGGATGCGTGCAGCTTTGCTACAGAGACTACTGGCGGAGAAATCCTATGCGGATATTCTGTTTGATCACGGATATACAGATAAGTCTCATTTCAATCGTGACTTTGCTGCTATTGCAGGCTTATCTTCTGCAGAATTGGAGCGTTACCTGAAGCAGATAGAACACCTGGGCTTGGAAGAGTGACCCACTTAAGGAGTAGCCTAATCAATCGAATGTCGGTTTTTTACTAGGTGCGGTATTGTCTGGCCTCCTAACTTGTCTGCAAAAAAAATCACACAATGAAAAACGCTTTTTTAAGTTTTATGCTGCTCTTCTTTGGTGTAAATGCCTTTGCTCAAATGCCCGAAATGTCTGAAGAACATCGTCAAGCCCTAGATCAATTAGACTTCATGGCCGGCAAGTGGGCTGGTAGCGGCTGGATGTTCATCCAAGGAGGTAAACGAGTGACCTTTGAGCAAACGGAAGATATCCAATGGAAAGCCGGAAAGGCAGCCTTGGCTATTGAAGGGAAGGGACACAGTGAAGGGAAGGTCATTCACGATGCTTTTGCTGTCATTACCTATGATCCCCAGAAAAAGACCTATGATTTCAACTCTGTCTTAGCCAGCGGTATGGGAGGAAAGTTTACCGCTAAGATTTTAGCAGAAAACACCTTTGAGTGGAAGATGGAAATGCCGGGTCGTACGATTACCTATGTCATCACCTTGAATGACAAAGGCCAATGGTATGAAAAGGGTATGGTGAAGATGGGGGAGGGGCAGGAGTTTCAGTTTTTTGAGATGACTCTGGATAGGGTGGAGGAGTAACTGCCGACTATACATAGATTGGTCATAAACATAGGGAGCTGCAAAAATATTGAGGCTCCTTTTCTATTAGTAAATAATGCAAAACTATCCATTTGGCTACAAGGAACTTAAGAAGTTACTTCTTCTCATCCTCCGGCAACTCAAATGCAGGCCTTTTGCCAAGTTGTGCACAGCTAGTTTCAAGCTCCCACAGGTTTTCTCTGGCCAAGAATTGTGACACCAGGGTATCCCAACAAGCATAATTGATAAGGCCATGCCCTTCATTTGGTAATACAATATGCCGGGCATTGGGCAAGGCTTTCTGTACATTATCACCCATTCTAGGCGGAGTTTGGGTGTCGTTGGCTCCTGTGATGAGTAAGACGGGAGCATCCCCTTGTAGCGGTTGATCAAGCCATGTTGGGGTGGAGAATTGCTGCCATTCCTCACAAGCCCTAACCTCCATTAAGCCCAATTCCCCCATGGTAAATAGTTGAGAAAGTGCCTCAGGATCTACGGGATTATTAAGGATATCCTCCGGGCAAAACTGCGACATATAGACACTCGTGACTCGATTGCTCCGGCGTACATCTGATCGGACAAGCGGTGCTGGGTCTCCCTCCCTAAACGCTTTTATTAGTAATGGCAGCGTTTCAATATTAGTCCCAGATAAAAATAATCCGCCAACCATTCGCACAAAAAGCGTATCCGAAATAGATAGCTGTAAGCTATCTTGGCTCTCTATACCAAGCGTAAGCGATAGCGGTTTTTCCTTTAACTGATCTTTTAATTCATAGAGGTTAGTACGGAAGTTTGGAAAGTGCTGAGCACAGGCTGAATCCGCTTCACAACGGTTGATCAAAGCTTGAAGTTGCTGCTCTATTTCTAGATCAAGGTGTTTGGCATAGCCAAATGTTGGCGAGACAGTGCCTGACAAAATCATGGATCGGACTCGCTTTGGGTATCTTCTCATGTATTCAAGTACTACGCGTGTTCCATAGGATAGTCCACTGAAATCAATCTGAGGAATACCCAGCCATTGACGTACTTCCTCCAAGTCCTCCACCGATTGATCGGTATTGTATTGAGAAAGATCTACCTGTTCACGGCTTTCCGCTAAACAGGCTTTGATGGCTTTAAGGTGAAAGAGTTGACTACCTAGTTGTAACCCCGAAAAAGCTTCGCAAGGGATTAGAGAGGCACCTGTACCTCGCTGATCCATGATTAAGATGTCGGCATGCTGTCGGAGATAGTGACTGGGACCTCCTTTTTCGTATAACCATCTTAAGTTCTCATTTGGGCTGGCAGGCCCGCCATTGTATTCGAGGAAGGTTCTTCTATCGGTATTGGGTTGTGTAGCAGGAAAGAGGTATACATTGATGGGGAGTGTCTTCCCCTTCGCTGATCTATTTTCATAAACGGTGAAGGTGCCACAAAGGATGGTTTCGTTAATGCCGGAGGGCTTGCAACTGCTCAGTTCTGGATATCTTCTTTTCGCTTGGGAAAAAAGATCCGATTCAGTAGTACAGTTACAAAGGAGGAAAGGGAGGAACAGGATGAGAATTCGATTCGACATATCATCAGTATTTGGGGCGTTAAGCTAATTGCAATGCATTCTCTAACAAGAAGATACGATCAAATGTCTAATGTTGGGTAGGAATGCCAATAAAATAGATGGAAGCTCATAAGATGATGGGTTGTTACTTTGTTTCTTGGCTTGGCTTCCTGCAAAGACTTTGCGGCAAAGCATAGGATGCCTGCCAATATGTATCGTAACGAATCTCTAAATAAGCATTATGAAGGATGTTCCACTTAGAATGATAGAACATATAACATGATGAACAAAATCCTGACGTTCCTCCTATTCTTAATCCTAGCTGCAGCGCTACTTAAGCGCTCCCAAGACCTATCTAAACAAGAAAAATTACTACGATCGAAAGACGAAAAACTGATAGAGCTATATGATGCTAAGATAGCGGATTATCAGTTTCAGTTCAATGAGAATTATCGAGGGCAGATGTGGGAGGATGGTTTTTTTGATAGTCTGAATACCTGTTTTGAGATCATGAGACTTTCTCTACCTAAAACAGATATTCACGATACTAACAGATTGTATATAGAAGGATTCATGACGGACCGTTTATCAACAAGATTAGGTTACCAAGAAGCGGATATTTTAAAACTTACAGGTCTAGCTGACATGGATTCGATATTTGTGGGAACAAATCCGGATATAGTTGAAAGGGTTTTAGAAGTGCTAAATCCATATTTCCTGACCAAGTGTTTTTACTTCACGGACTTTGATATTTGGAAATACGAGGAAAATTGGAATTTATACCCAGGAGACACTACAGAGTTTATGATTAGACTCCTCAAGAACCATGACTATTTACAACATCAATTAGCGTTCGTTGAAACTGAGAATTTGGAGGTTATAAGCCCTTACTTAGGCAAGTTAAAGGTTGTTATTCCGGATAATATAAACGACAAATCCTCCTACGATTTACCTATCCATTTTTATGATTGGGTAAAGCAAGATACAGTTATTGAAACGATTGGGATCACGCTGAATTAGAGGTAAGATATGCGGCCAAATCCCAACTGTTAGCATTTTCAAATTTGAAATAAGCCGACATATTCCCCGTTGGAATAGAAAACCACCTCATGAAAAAAATAACGATTCTCTTTCTCTTTTTATCGGTAAATCTAACCTATGCTCAAATTCCAAACGAACTATCCAAAGAAGAAAAAGTCTTTGGTCTTTCTACCTTCTGGCAAGAGGTAAATTACAATTATATCTATTTCAACAAGATCAATCAATTGGAATGGAACAAGCTGTATACGAAGTACATTGGGGAGGTTCAGGAGACTGAAAATGATTATGAATACTATCGACTATTACAAAAGTTTTGCGCCTACCTGAAAGATGGACATACCAATGTTTGGTTTCCAAAAGAAATTCGAGATAGTGTTTTCAATACTAATTTTGGAGCATACAGATTATTCCTAACCAACGTCGATGGGAAAGCCATCATCACCCGAGTGAATGAAAGCAAAAAAGCAGAGATTCCCATTGGAACTGAAATAGTTTCAGTAAATGGAATGGCAGCCCAACAATATATAAGCGAGCAGGTACGGCCTTATATTTCTTCATCCACGGACTATATCCGTGAAGATCTAGCAGTTACTTATATGTTGGAAGGTTATGCTGGTACGACTTATCAGCTGGAGTTAAAGGAGCCAAACGGAAAGATAAAGTCTCTAGCGGTAACCCATGCTAAAACAAAGGAGAGGGAAGTCTTCCCCGCATTTGAAGAAAAGGACGTACTAGACTTGAAATGGTACGAGAATGATATCGCATACCTGGCACTAAACTCATTTTCAGACTGGAACGTTTCCATGCAATTTGTGGAGAAAATACCCGAACTTCAAAAAGCAAAAGCATTAATAGTAGATTTAAGAAATAATGGTGGTGGTAATTCTAGAATTGGGAAAGTCATACTCCACCATTTGACCAATGACACTATATTTTATGGGCCCAAAATGCAGAGTCGAGTACATATTCCAACTTTAAAGGCCTGGAATCGAGATGAATATTATCATGACTTCCCCTATAGCCCTGACACTTTAGGAATAGGAGATAGAAATCTGTTGAAAACAAGTAGAATTGTGGTCCCAACTGTGATCTTAGTTGGAAATGGAACAGCTTCCGCAGCGGAAGACTTCCTGATTTATGCCGACAACCAAAAGCATATGACAAAGATCGGTGAACCCACCTACGGCAGTACGGGACAACCCTTGTTGTTTGAATTACCAAATGGTGGGATTGCGAGAGTATGTACCAAAAAGGATACTTATCCGGATGGAAAAGAGTTTGTGGGAGTTGGTATTCAGCCTGATATTGCAGTGACTAAGGGACTATCTGATTACATTGAAAACAAAGACCCTGCTCTAGAGACAGCCATTGGATATTTAAATGAGAAAAAATAGTGCAGAGCGCTAAAGGAATTCGGAAGTAGCCATGTATCTCAGCTACTTTCGAATTCTATCGAATAAGCCACTGATTTATCCGACGGTTCACAACAAAATACGATCAAACATCCAATAGGCGGCTAGGATTCCAACGCAGTAAATGGAGACTTGTAAGGCTATAGATTGCCATCTTTCCACTTGTGCCCTTGTCAGTAGATGCCTCGCCAGGTAAGTGGTTAACCAGCTCAAGAAGAACAAGGCACCCAGAAAGGCCAGCTGCCCCAGTTCTACTCCAATATTGAAGAAAAGCAAGGCTTCCAATTGAAATTTCGAAGGCAAACCAATCTCGCCTAGTACTGCCGCAAAACCAAGGCCATGCAACAAACCAAAGGAAGAGGCAACCAGGATGGGATAGTGGTAGGTCAAAGATGCTTTATCTCGATGATGGTGAATAATCTCATAGCACAAAAAAACAATGCTTAAGGCAATGGTAGCTTCTATCGGAGGAATGGGTAATCGAATGATGCCCAATGCAGAAAGTATAAGTGTAATAGAATGAGCTATGGTGAAGCCGGTGATGGTAAGCAGAAGTTTCCGCGTGAAACCCGCAATAATCAACAAACAAACTACAAACAAAAGATGATCTATACCCGCCCAGATATGCTCTATGCCCAGGACACTGTATTGTGTTCTAACGGCAGTGGCTTTGAAATCCGCTGGAATCAACAGCTCTGCCTCACTGGGCGGTAGAACCAAAATTTGTTCTTCTCTATCTGGCAAGGTGATGGCTATAATGGTAGAAAGTACCGGGTTAAATATCGGATACTGGATCTTTACGGAACGGCCTTTTAGACTTTGAAAAGATGCTGGATAAGAGAATTTTTGACTAAAACTAGAGGTGTTGCTTCGCCAGTTCTGCTGGGCATTGATGGGAATTGAGTCCAAATAGATAAGTGGAAAATTTCTAGTGTTGACGGTATTGGGTAGATTGACCTGAATATGCAAAAGGTTGCTGTCAGTCGCTATCTCTATATATAGTGGTCGACTTTCATGAGCTATGGCTAGCTGACTACAAAAGATTAATAATACCCAAAATCCGATCCGCTTTTTCATTGGCTTACCAATTCATTTTTACTGTATACTCCCCGATCAGATCTTCAATCTTCTGCGCTTTAGCACTAGTTCGAAGTATATCCAGATAATCTCTTCCTACTAATTGCTGGATGTCAGATAGGGGTGGGACACCGGCCTTCTCCTTATGCATCAATTTCACCCAATGCAGTCCATGCTCCGAAGAAATTGGACCTTGCCATCGTGTCTCATCCATTTTGAGTTGTTCTAGTGCGCCAACAAATTCTGTCCCAAAATGACTTTCCAGAAACTGGCCTTCTTTTGCTGCATAATTTCTATGATACAGGAATCGATCTCCAAATTTAAGGCTGGCAGATACGGATAGCTGTTGATGTTGTGAATCTGACATAAAGGCCTTGGCCCTAGCTTCAGCTTGTTGCCCTTGTTTAAAGAAAACATGCGCAAAGGTGAAATTAGCGGCTTGAAAATAGCGTGCCTGCTCCCGTTGAAAGTAAGCTTCGATACTATCCTTTACTACTTCCTGTTCAGAGGTGTCGAAGTCATCTAGAATAAACTCCATTTTTTGAATGATCCGCCGTTTGAGTACATAGTCATTCTGGTCTAGGCCAAGTTTGATAGCTTCCCGATAGAGCACTTCATCTTGAATATATTGCTGCACCAATTGCTCTTTTTCCACCTCGGGCAATTCCGCTAATTTCAGGGCAAAGGTCTCTTCTTGGAATGCCTTGGACTGGTACTGCATGAATTCCAGAATATTGGCTTCATTCACGAGAATGGTATCTTCTCTTACCAATCCAGTAGAACACGACCTAAAGTATACAAACAAGAAGAACCCCGCCACTAAAAAGTGGATTAAGGGTTCTCTGATGATCTTTTTCAACATAGTTTAGAGTATGTTTAGATTTTCATGATCGAGGGAGAGCGAGCAAATTTTAT
>CAJXPD010000105.1 GCA_913057785.1 uncultured Lewinella sp.
TGAAATCAATCCCTTGTGCCGCTAATTCATCTAAGCATTGATCAAAGCGCTTTACCTGCCAGCTTTTATATGTCTCGTGAGATTTATCCTGCAACAAAAACTGAAATACTTCTTCCCCAATACCAGGACAGATACTGGGGGAGGAGTAACCCAGCCCTCGATAGTCAAATAGAATGATATCCCGATCCTCTCCCAAAAAGTGATCACTGAAAGAATGGATATGTCGCAGAATGGAGGAACCCCATCCGCCGGCAAAGATCAATACGGCATCGGAGGGGGCTGGCTGCTGTCTCGCCTTGATGATGGCGAAGGCAATATCCAGGAGGTGAGCTGGCTTTTCTTCTTGGTAATTCTCCGGCACCTTGATCGTTCCGAACTGAATTCTAGCCCGGTCTATGTCGGAGCAATCGATGGATAGGCACTGCTTCCATTCGATATGGCCTATACCTTGAGCTTGAAGATGATGGGAAAGTAAGAGCAGAAGTGCGCTAAGCAATAGTTTTGAGCTTTGCATGGGTCAGTAGACTTGGTCTATTTTTAAAACTCAAGACCTGACACTCTATTTTATATTTTAATGATTTTAAGCAACTTCAGTAATTCACTTATTGAAATAGATTTCATCAAGTAGTGCTTCAAAGATTTCGGATACTACCTCTTCAGTTGTTTCCGAGATCAGTATATCTAACTCCATTAGCTCTTCCTCCCCTTTGAATAGCTTCACTTTGATACTATTAATTTTACCCTCTGTAGTTTTATACAAACCACCTAATGAATAGGCATTTGGATAATCAGATACATCCACATAGATCAGATTGGCGTCTGCCCCTTTCTCGGTCTCTTTGATGAATAATGTTTCGAGTTGGTCGGCAAGTTTTAGATCGTCTTTGAAAGTGACTTCATTGAAGAAATTGCTGCGAATCACTACCGGTTTTTCATTACCAATGGGAATATTGGCTTTGACTTCTTCACTTCGAATACCAATATCGAAACTAGCACCATGGCTAGGGAATCCTAACATGGGAGTTTGAATACCATTGATGCTTTTGGCCAGTCGAGGCACTTCATTGCGCGCGTATTGGAACCACTCCATGACGTCGACATCATTACTCCTGGCATCTACGCCGCGCATGTTCTTGAGTAAGGCATAGGTCAAAAGTCCTTGCCCATATTGCCCCGCTTCATAGCTCACCTTATCTGATGCGCTACCTGCCAATACGAATAAACCGGTGCGATCCTTCATCCGATCTAATGCCCGAATTTGGCTAGAATTCAGCCGTTTGGTACTTCCCGTGATATTGTTGATGATCTGTCCGGAATTACAAGCATCGAGAATCAAGACTTGCTTGAGGGCGGGAATGGCATTGATCCAACCGGTTAATTCCTCGCTTGAAATCGTGAATTTCTTTAAGGTTCCTGGGTCACCCAATTCTCCTTCGTTAGAGATGTCTTGCGTGAGGTAGTAAAATTGGGTCTCATCAGCACCGCCGTAGGTTACTCCATGTCCAGATAAATACACGACTACGATATCTTCTGCTTTGGCGCTGCGCCTGATTTCCTGAAAAACTTGCTCTATATTACTTTTACTAGACGAAGACCAATGAACCTTTGGGTGTTTTGGCCGGTCTTGCTGGGTCTTGGCAGTAGATAAACAATAGACCTCTAAACTGTCTCCATCGGCGAATAGAGCAGATCCGGCTAGGTGCAATGCATCTGCCATCATACTAGCGTCTTGATCGGCATATTGCAAATCTAAATTCGATCCCCTATAGTTGGAAGTACCAATGGACACCACGTAGAGCTTTGGGCGGTATTTTCCTACCCAGTTTTCCCCTTGCTCGACACTATTCCATCCTTTTGATTGTAATGCTTGAGCGGTAAACGGTTTACTAATGGCTGGACTTTTCAACCATCCCGCTTCATTATAGACCCGTATACTTACCGTATTAATACTGTCTGGGTGCCTAAAAAGGTAGTTGCGATGCTGATATAAGTCGTAGTGAATACTGCTATCACGTTTAGGAAATGCACTTCTTGGAAGCGGGTTAGCCTCTGCCTCCACTTCCTTGCCATTAATGAAAATGACTACTTTTCCAATGCCACCATTCCGAGCTTTCAGGTGTAGATGCAGGCTATCATTGTCAATCTTAAATTCTTCAATCCTCGGATAGAGAGCAATCTCCTCGAACTTCTCGGATGGCCGGATATTTTCCTCTGAATAGCCGATCAATTTGGGCAGTAAACCAGGTTCGTAAAACCTTTCTTTCAGTTGTTCCAATTCAATCAACTCGGTTCCTACTGTATAATACAGTAATCGCATAGACCCCGGAGAGGCATCAAAGAGGCCATTTTTGGTCGTAATGACCCAGTCTTGGTCATTAAAGAAATAAAGGGTAGCTATTTCTTCGGCGGTATCGGGATTCCAGATTTTGGCTATACCTCCTTCCGACCAACTAATAATTTGCTTGCCATTATTGATATACCAAGCGTTGACTACGGGTTGGGCATGTCCACTGAACGTAAGGAAATTTCCCTTAATATCTCCCTGTTGGAAAGTGGATGTAAATGCGGTCTGGCTCTTTTGCGTCCAGTCAGGTATAATGATCTCCTGGAAAAGGAATCTATCGCCGTAAGAATCTCTGAATTTACATCTAGGAACTTCATGGAGTGTATCTACCAAGGCTTCCTTGGCATACCTCATAGGTATATAGCGTTGACCTGGGGGAGTATAAGGGGCTCGATCAGCATCAGTTTTTGTATTCTCAGGAATCAACCTATCAATTTCAGATCCCAGTTTCAACAATTTGTGGAAATCCCATAAAGTTGCCCTCCCATAGGAACCGGCGATCACCAGGAATTGGTCATTGTCGACAAGCTGATGATCTGCAACAGAATAATTAGGTTGAAAATAAAATAAGGGTTGTTGGTTTCTATCCCACGCTTCTACGAAGCCCTGTTCACGAAGAATTACGGGGGTAGGGGAATACACAAATGGGGATTCAAAACTATGTATGAGATATTTACTACCGAGAGGAATAGCATCTTCTGGTATACTTGAATGGCGATTGGAGACTCCAGGTTCTTGCGGTCTAACCAGATTATATTTTAAGTTGAACACCAAGGTAGAATCTGTACTTAACTTAATGGATAACTCTTCTTGATCCGCTGTTTTGTCGATTCGACGTATAGGGTGAAAGGCGGACAAGCCAAAGTCCAAAGTGGTGATGCTCTTAAAATCCTGAACGCTGATGTGATGCCCTTGACCAACTAATAGATGATTTGTGTTTTGGAGAAAGGTAACAGGGCCAGGCCAAGTGCCAGACCTTGGCCCCTTCAGGCCAGCGCTTGCATACAAGTTTGGAATAGAAGCTAGAGACTCCAAATCCCAATTGTACACCGTAGCTTGCGTGTCTTTTTTGAAAAGAAGATTTTTGCTATCTATGGAAAATGCTAGGAAATAACCTAGATCTACTTTCGAAGCCAGATATTGAACACCATTTACTACATCCCAGCATTCCGTAAAGCGTTCGCTGTTCAGGATTAGCTTTGTTCCATCTGGTGAAACCTGCATCTCATTCCAATAGACATTCCCATACAAAACCCTTTCGCTCCCCGACACTGCTGACCAGGATGTTGGCTTATTGTTGGTGAAGATGGTATCAATGCTGATTGTGTTTCCTAAAGAATCGATAGTGAGCTGGTATTGTAGGATGTTATCAATTTTCCTTCGCCATTTATGTAAAGGTTTGCCTAGTTGTCGCGTGAGTTGGCCATTTAGATCGTAAAATGCAATGAAACCACTTGAGTGAAAGGTGTCATCATATAGGTATCCAATGGCTATTTCCTCCTCATTGATGAACAAGGTCTTCCCACGCCTTTCAGGACTTTGAAACTGACTAACTAGCTCAAGCTCTTGATCGAATAGCAATATTTGATCCCCTTCTTGACTCAATAAGGTTTTGCCATTCGGGGAAAAGTGTAGGTTTTGTTTTTGAGTGGAAGGGATTAGTTTTTGTTGCTGATTGAGGATGTTGAAAGCCAGCGCTGTGCTGTCCGAAGCACTGGTCAGTACCCATTTTTCATCGGGAGAAAAGATAGGGCGATCATATTGTTCGAACACATCTGTAGCAGGGGAATTTCCAGCCACGATAAATGAATAACGCGCATAATTGTAGGTCGTAGGGGTCGACCAAAGGCTATCTCCGTCAATCGTGTATAAAATGGTTACATCATCGGATTTGCTAATGACGTAATTACCTTTAGGAGAGAAGGCGACCTCTATTATGGACTTTTTGTGGTCAGGAAAATCTCGGACCAAGCGCCCAGACTTATTCCAAAGCTTAACCTCTCCATTGATAGTCCCCGACAGGACGTAGTTGTCGTCTGGAGAAGCAGCTATCGTCGAGATCGCGTCACTATGTTCCAGGGGAACCACCAAATTGGGGTGTTGAGCAACTAATATAAATGGCGTAAGTAAGGCAAATAGCCATGTGTTCATCTTCATGTCAAAAGAAGTTTCTGTGTACAACTTAAAAAAGAAGAGAAGACAGTATTACTGAAAGAAATGCGGATTTAAGAGGATTTAATGGACTTTCGAGGAGTGTTCCGTACAAATCCTATTAGATTAAACTAAAATACATAGAAATTCTTAATGTTGAAATAAACTGGGTTCTATTCCCGATTGTCTGTAGCTCGTATTTTACATCTGTGTTTTTTCGAAGATCATGAGTGTGGAAGTTATATTTGTCAGCACACATAACTGAATCCATGAAAAACTGGTCTGGCTATCTACAATGGAATCCTACAGAAGTCGCTTACCCCGATAGTGAAGCGGCTATCCAGCAATTAGTGAAAAGGGCCGTAGAGCAAAAGAAGAAAGTACGCGTAATCGGCGCTGGTCACTCCTTCACCCCACTCTGCAAAACGGATGAAATCTTGATCAGCCTTGACAAATTTCAGGGTTTGATCGAAGTAGATAAAGAGAATAGTCTAGCTACCGTTAAGGCAGGCACCCGCTTGTATATTCTTGGCGAATTACTGGCGGAGCAAGGGCTAGCCATGGAAAACCTGGGAGACATTGATCGTCAATCTATTGCTGGTACCATTAGTACAGGAAC
Source organism: uncultured Lewinella sp. (assembly GCA_913057785.1). Taxonomy (GTDB): domain Bacteria; phylum Bacteroidota; class Bacteroidia; order Chitinophagales; family Saprospiraceae; genus DT-111. Next base: position 5,115 of record CAJXPD010000105.1, read on the forward strand.
CCATGGCACCGGGAAATCCTTAGGAACTATCAGCACGCAGGTTGCCGCTTTGTCGTTTGTAAATGGGAAAGGAGAGTTAGTGCATTGTTCGGAAACGGAAAATACCGACTTGTTTAAAGCGGCCCAGGTGTCGCTAGGGGCTTTGGGTATCATCACGAGTATTACCCTGCGCTGCATTCCTGCCTATCGCTTAGCCTTACAAAACAGAAAGGAACAACTGCAAGCCGTATTGAGTAGTTTGGACGAGCGCTGGGAGAATAACCGCAATTTTGAGTTCTATTGGTTCCCATACACGGAAATGGCTTGGACCAAAAGTTCGAACCTGGTAGAAGATCAACCCGATAAAAATTCCTGGCTAAATTACTTCACGGAGTATGTCTTAGAGAACTACGCCTACAAAGTACTCTGTGAATTGGCCTACGCTTTCCCTTCTATGAATGAGAGGGTATCTAAAATCTCAGCCGCCTCCATCACGAATGTGAAGAAAGTATACCAGAGTCATAAAGTCTACGCTACCCAACGCCTGGTGAAGTTCAATGAAATGGAGTACAATGTACCGGCTGAAGCCTACCCCGAAGTCTTCAAAGAGGTGCGCCGGGTAGTCAATAGCCGAAAATTCAATATCCATTTCCCGATTGAAAACCGGATCGTCAAGCAGGATGATATCTACATGAGCCCAGCCCATGGCCGTGAATCCATTTACATCGCTTGTCACGCTTATAACAAGAAAGATCCTAAACCCTATTTCAAAGCCTTGGAAGAAATATTCAGAGCCCACGATGGTCGACCACACTGGGGAAAAATGAACACCCTCACGCCGCAGGATATCGCCGGGCTCTACCCCAAGTTCGATACCTTTTTGGCACATCGTAACGAACAGGATCCAGATCGTATTTTTACCAACCCCTACTTGGAAAAACTATTGGGGGATTAAATGATTAAGCAGCGCTGTAAACATCCAACGTTTTACCAGGCCAAGCCCAAGGAAACTTCGGATGTTTAGCCCCTGCCTTTTGCCTAGAACTTTTCACCCAAAGTATCAACGAAACCTTAACTCAAAGTGGAGATGGAACATGGAACAGCTTATTTCAAAGCATTGAATGAAGAACTCAAACAGTACAAGAATGCGGTTCCTCGTCTAGTCATTGACCTAGATGCGCTGGATGAAAACATTGAAGGGCTACAAAAATCTTTGAAAGCCGGCGTCGACTTTCGATTAGTGGTCAAATCATTGCCTAGTCCTCAATTGATTCAATACTTACAGCAAAATCTGCCAACGGAAAGATTAATGGTCTTCCACCAACCCTTTTTGACACAGCTGGTACCCTTGCTGGGGAAAGATGCAGATGTACTGCTAGGGAAGCCCATGCCTGCACAAACGCTCCAATACTTTTACGAAAATCTACCCACGCGGTCTACCACTTTCGATCCTTTTGCACAGATTCAGTGGTTAGTAGATACCCAGGATCGTTTAGTGCAGTATCAAGCCCTTGCAAAGACTAATGATTGGAAGCTGAGGGTGAATTTGGAAATTGATGTTGGCTTGCATCGTGGTGGCTTTGCCGATTTGACTTCCTTTGAGTCAGCACTAGCTTTTTTGGTGCAAAACCAAGATACATTGACACTAAGCGGTTTGATGGGTTACGATCCCCATGTTGTCAAGTTGCCCAAGATCTTGCGGTCTAAGGAAAAGGCCTTTGAGCTGATGTGCTCAGCCTATGAGTCTTATATTAAAGTCCTAAAAGGCAAATTCCCTGTGTTGTGGAACGATAAGTTGACCCTAAATGGAGCCGGAAGCCCTACCATTGCGCTCCATCAGTCACCTCTCTCGCCCTTAAATGATTGGTCAGCGGGGTCTTGCTTGGTAAAACCAACTTCCTTTGATATTCCAAGTTTGGAGGCTTACCGTTCCGCCAGCTACATCGCTACGCCGGTACTGAAGAAATTGGAGGGAACGACTATTCCCGCCATCGAGCGGTACAAGGGCGTCTTGAACGCTTTGGATCGCACTAACAAGAATTCCTACTTCATTTACGGAGGGTATTGGAAAGCCCACTACCACTATCCTTTTGGATTAAAGGAAAACAAACTGTTCGGGGCTTCTACTAATCAATCGATGGTAAATGCTCCGGAAGGCAGCGATCTAGCCGTAGATGACTTCGTCTTCCTCCGCCCGAAACAAAGTGAGTTTGTCTTCCTTCAATTCGGCAAAATCCTGGCTATTAGAAACCACAAAATCGTCGAGGAGTGGGATATATTTCAACCGGAAAATGGCTAAAGAATCCCACCCATACTCCCGCCATCCACTTTGATCGTTGCGCCGTTTGTAGCAGCAGCCAAGGGACTACTTAAGTAAGTAATCGTACTTGCCACCTCATCGACCGTTGCGAAGCGTTGTAGCAAGGAACTCGTCCGGACTTCGGCGAAGAAAGCGGCTTCTACTGCTTCCACAGTTTTCCCTTCCTTGGCCGCTGCATCAGTCAGGAATTGCTCGGCACCTTCCGATAAGGTAGAGCCGGGGGCAACGGTATTGACGGTCACAGCAGTACCCTTGGTAAGCTGGGCCAAGCCACGAGAAATGGCGAGTAAGGCCGTTTTGGTCATACTGTAGGCGATTAGGTCAGCTGGTACCAAGGTGGCGCATTCACTGGATATGAAAAGAATGCGTCCCCCATTTCTTTCCAACATCCCCGGGAGGTAGTGCCGAGAAAGGCGTACTGCACTCATGACATTCACATCAAACTGTCGGTACCAGTCTTCATCTTTCATGTCGAAAAAAGAGGTAGCCGTATATATGCCTACATTATTGATAAGTATATCGACGGCTGGCAGTTCCGCAAAGAGTTTCTCCACTTCTTCAGGCTTGCCTAAATCAGCGGCAATCCCATCGACTTGCGCTGCCTCAAATTCTTGTTGCAACTTAGCCATGGCTGTTTGCACGCCTTCTTTGGAGCGACCGTTGATGATCACTTTAACCCCTTCCTGGAGCAAACTACGAGCTGTAGCAAATCCGATTCCAGCAGTTGAGCCGGATATAAAGGCTGTTTTTCCTTTTATTTTAAGATCCATTATTCTGATTTATGCAATTCCCCAAGGACTAAAAATCAACCATAAGGTTAAGACTAAGCCAATCAAGACAACGGTGAGTACAGCATCGGTACTCCACTGCCAACGAGCGGTACCGTCTCTTTCCTGGAAGGTCACCAAGGACAGGTCTTTGTCCGCTGGAGCCTCACTGAATTTACTCACCACCATTAAGATGGCTGCACAAAGAATGAAGAGGAATAAAGCAAAGTGTAAGAAGTTAATGCCTAAGAAAAAGCTTAGGAAAGACCCATCAGCAACCGCCAAACTTCCTTCATTACTCATGAATTCGGTGACCAATCGGATCAAGCCAATGATGAATCCTGACCACAGGGCCACAATCGCCCCTCGGGCATTGATCCATTTATAGAAAAGACCAAACAAGAAAACGGCAGCAATGGGAGGGGATATATAAGCCTGCACACTTTGTAGATAATGGAAGATACCGCCACCCATTAGGGCTTTCATAAATGGAATCCAGCCCAGACTCACAATCACCAATACTACTGTAGCCAACTGCCCGAAGCGAACGAGATCCTTCTCCGTTGCATTGGGACGCATTTGTTGATAGAAATCGATGGTCAATAGGGTAGAACTAGAGTTGAATGCCGACGAGAGTGAACTCATGAGTGCTGCTAGGAGCCCTGCTATGGCCAAACCTTTTATCCCAACCGGAAGAAAAGTCGTAATCATCGTAGGTAGCGCCTGATCCGCATTATCCATTGAAAAACTAATCACGCCTTTCTGCATCAAGGCATAAGCAATCACGCCAGGAATAAAGAAGATAAAAACAGGTAATAACTTCAGATAGCCAGCAAATAGGGCTCCTTTTCTGGCATTGGATACATCTTTAGCCGACAAGGTACGCTGTACAATATATTGATCGGTACACCAGTACCACACCCCTAGAATGGGCGCTCCGAAGAGCATCCCTGTCCAGGGATATTCCGTGTCGGACATTGGTCGCCACAGGTTGAAGAAGCTATCCACGGAAGGATTTCCACTTTCCTGTGCCGCTACCGTCAAGGTATCCACCATTTCATTCCATCCTCCCAATTGATACAAGCCAAAAAAGGTAACGGCTAGCGTCCCTAATAGTAGGATAAATGCCTGCACCATATCGGTATAGATCACGGCTTTCAGCCCGCCTAATACCGTGTAAAAACCGGTGGCAATGACCGTGATGATCGCTCCGGTCCAGAAGGGAATACCGATGGTTTCGAAAACAAGTGCTCCCGCAAAGATGATCAAGGAAATCTTGGTGATCACGTAAGCAAGGATAGAGACGATGGATAAGTAGTTTCGGCAGGCCTTGGAGTAGCGTTTCTCCAGAAATTCAGGCATGGTATATACCCCGGTGCGCAGATAGAAAGGTACGAAAACCCAACCCAATAGGATTAAAACCAATGCGGCTAAAATCTCAAAATTAGCCATGGGCATATTCCCTCTGGCACCCGCTCCGGATACGCCTAAAATGATTTCTGAGCCGATATTGGAGGCAAATAATGAGGCGCCTACAACCAGCCAGCCCTGGCTTTTTCCCGCAAGGAAATAATCTACTGAGGCTCCTGATTCTGATTTACTTCCGGCCGCCCATTTGGCGATCCATAAAATGATTCCAAAGTATACAAGTATAATTCCTATATCCAGTAACCCTAGGTGCTCTAGCATGATGTTGTGATGTGTGTGAATGGTTGGCAGTTTGTATTCGTCTCATTTGGGTAATTGTGGGCTACATATGGGACAGGTGGGTGCCGAAAACTTCGACATCCACCTGGAAAATAAGTTAACGGGGAATTACCAGTTCTTTAATCCTAGTAGTTTCTCCCCTAGGTCACTTAATTTGGCCGTATCATATTTAGTTTGCTCCCAGTTTCGCGGATCGCCAGGGAAAGCATATCCTTCAGGAGCTATGCGATTTTTCCAAGAATTTACCCGCCATTCGCGCAAAGCTTCATTGTTTTCCTCCGCAGGCATCATGGAGATATATTGTGCGATTCTTACCTTGTCCTCGGACCGATTAGCGCGAATACCATGCGGCTGGCAGCTATTGAAAACAAGCAAGTCACCTGCTTCCATACTTACCTTATGGATATGATTTTCAAATCCGGATGTATCTGGCTGAAATCGATTTCTATCTTCGGGTTGAGTAAGTTTCCACGTGTCGTAGTTGCGGAAGAGTTCTGGGATACACTGGAAGCCGCCCATGTTTTCGTCCGTTTGATCAGATAAGGCGAGTACGCCCTGTACATTCTGAGGCTTGGTCTCCGGATCGTAATCCCAGTGGATAAAGGCCTTGTATTCGTGACCGGGGCGCATGGGGAAGTTGAGGTTGGCGCGGTCAATGGTTACCCAGAGTTTTTCGGTTCCCCAGATATCCACAAATACGTCATAAACCTTTTGCATTTGGCGGTTATTCCAGAGATGTTGGTTGTTGTATACTTCCACCATTCCCGTACCTGCCAATTCCTTCATTTTCATTTCGGCTCTAGGAGCAGTGTACCAGGTAGCAGGATCATCTGCTTTCTTCTCTTCAAACTCCCACAAGAATTCTGCAGTAGCTAAGGCTTGTTCTCTTGGCACCGCCTGCTTGATGACAATATATCCATTGTACTTCCAGAAGGCCCATTGTTCTTCCGTCAATATCCTTAGGGGTTCTCCATTCGAACGATCATTTAACTTTATTTTACTCGTTTTGGCAGTGGAAGGATTGCCAGGAATATCTGTATGTGCGTTATTAGGAACCATAGTAGGTGCCATCGTTGGATTTGTATCTTTCATCTTGTTCGATTTTTAATATTCGTTGTTGATAGTACAAATATAGAGCACTCTACCTCTTTGCTGCCAGCCTCATTTTGCTCATTTTTTGAACAATATTGATATTTATGCTTCTTTTTTATTGTCTAATCATCTATTTTGGTCAAAAAAGCTACTCTTGCGGACACAATTTGAAAATATACAGCCGGATGCCAATAGTTCTTTCCGCCTCTTGCACAATCCTCGCCTGAGTGATCTCTTTTATTGGCATTTCCATCCCGAATACGAATTGGTATACATTGATGGGGCCAATGGGACCCGACATGTGGGTGATCATGCCTCTCGTTACCAAGGCAGTGATTTGGTTTTGATTGGCTCCAATATCCCGCACTTAAACTTCGATCATGGGGTGAAGACGGATTATGAAAAGGTAGTCCTGCAAATTCAACTGAGTTTTAAGGAGGAAGTACTAGCTGCTGTACCCGAATTGGAAACCATCAATCAACTGTTTACAGAATCTCAACATGGCATTGCATTTACGGGAGATACCAAAACCCAGATTGGCCAGCGACTCAAAGGATTTCATCGGCTATCTCCCTTTCGCCAGTTTTTAGAAGCCATCGATATCTTTCGGGAACTATCATTGAGTAAAGAGAAGGAGTTACTACACGATGCGCCTTATGTCAATCAATATAGCTTTAAGGAGCAGCAACGCCTGAGAGCCGTCTATGCCTTTATTGACCAAAACTTCCAGCGCAAAATAGAAGTAGATGAGGTAGCTGCCCTATGCAATCTGAGTAAAGCAGCCTTTTGTCGGTACTTTAAAAAAGCTGCCGGCAATACCTTTATCAACTTCTTAAACCAGTATCGTATAAGCAAGGCCAAGCGACTCTTGTTAGTGGGGAAAAATGTTAGTGAGGCCTGCTATGAATGTGGTTTCGAGAGCTTGTCCTATTTTAACCGCACTTTCAAACGGATCAGCGGCGAGAATCCAATGGCCTTTAAACAGCGACATCTGCGAGGGCGTGCATAAGTTGGAACAACTAAATCAATTATGGAAAATCAATTGATCAGATTAACTAAGATAAGCAGAGGAGTACTTTGGTTCTTGCTGGGGAGTTGTTTGTTCTTTAGTGTATATGATGTAGTTTTTGAAAAAATCTGGTGGACTACCTATTCGATCTATGTCCCTTGTGCCCTAGTTTTTGGTTTTGGGATTATGGCTTGGAACAGCCAAAGCGCTCGAAAACTACAGTTATTGGGATGGATGTTCCTGGCTATCGATTTGTTTCTGATAGCTTATGGGACGTTTCTGCTGGCTGTTGGAGAAGTGCTTTGGGGAGTAGTGACGATTGCTTTTTCATTGATTACCGGAGCGATTACCTATGCTGCGATGATCGCCAGTCAGAAACTAGGAATAGATAAAGTTAGATAGTTTTGGAACTAAACTAAGTTTGTTTGAGTTAGAACCCATAAAACCAAAACCATGAAACTAAGAACCATTCCTTACCGGGATTACGAAAAAGGCTTACCGCAGTCAGGACAGCATATCTTAGCTCAGCAAAATGCCGACTCCGTCATCGTTTATCAGGCTTTTAATCCTCGTATAGCCTCCTATGCTGTAGAGCACCAGGTTTTCGGCGGAGACCACTACAGTTACAGCCGCATGACTTGGATCAAACCGAATTTCTTGTGGATGATGTACCGTTGCGGTTGGGCGCTGAAAGAAAACCAGAAACGGGTGTTAGCGATTGAGATGGCTAAGGGTCACTTTGACGAGATTTTGAGTGGTGCGGTGCATTCGGCATTTAAAGCGGATAAGTACGAGAGCCGAGAAGCATGGCAGGCTGCTGTTAAGAATTCAGAGGTGCGACTGCAATGGGATCCGGACCACGATCCGTATGGTGGTAAGTTGGAGCGACGGGCTATTCAGTTGGGTATGAGAGGGCAGGTGCAGACACAATTTGGCAAAGAGTGGATTCGCTCGATTGAGGATATTACAGACTTTGTGCTGGAGCAAGGAAAACTAGTAGAATCAAAGGCATTGGACAAACTCCTGGTGATAGAAGAACAGGTGTACTCGCCAAATTCTGATCAAGTGGACCTCCGCAAACTGGGATTAACGTGATATTTATTTTTTGGGATTCCCTTGAGACGGATTGCTGCCAATGCTTAATGCTTTCGATAAGGTAAAATGAAAGCTGGTGCCCTTCGGCTTATTGCGAGATATCCAGATATTTCCTTCGTGTAGATTGGTAATGCGTTTGCAAATCGATAAGCCCACCCCGCTGCCTGGAAATTTGTTTCGGGTATTTAAGCGCTTAAACGGCTTGAAAATATAATCTTGAAACTCACTGTCAATTCCAATGCCGTTGTCCGACACGGTGAACAGCCATTCGTGATCTTCCTCTTGTAGCTCGATGACTATTGTAGGGATAGCCGATTCATTAAATTTGATACCATTGGTAATCAGGTTAGAGAACAACATCTTAATTCTTTCTGGTTGGCAGTAGATGTCGACATCTTTGATCTTCAACTCTATCTGGGCTTGTTTTTCTATGGTTAAAGCGTATAAGTCAAGCACAACTTCATCTAGTATATCTGTGATAGCGATGGTCTGGTATTTAACTTCCGCTTTTTCTAGCTTGGAGTAAATGAGGATTTGTCGAATCAGTCTAGACATTCGCGAGGCCCCGTCCTTCACAAAGTTTAGATATTCTTTACCCTCTTCATCCAATAAATTGGCATATTTCATTTCGAATAGGCCGATAAAACCTCCAATCATGCGCAAGGGCTCCTGTAGGTCGTGAGAGGTAGCATAGGCAAATTGCTCCAAATCTACATTAGCAATTTCAAGTTTTTTGTTTACCTGTTCCAGCATTTTGTTGCGTTCAATGAGCTGGAGTTCCATGAGCTTTCTGTCGGTAATGTCTTCATAAGCTCCAAGGATTCCAATGATCTTTCCACTGGCATTAAATAAGGGAATTTTACTCGTTCTTAGCCAACGAGTGGATCCATCGTTTATGGTTTGAGACTCTTCATAATTGATTTGTGCCGTTCCAGAATCCATCACGGCTTTATCGATCTTTCTAAAGAACAGAGATTGCTCTCTGCTCCAGGCCATATCAAAATCTGTTTTGCCAATTAGATCTTCTGGATGCTTAAAACCAGCTGAAGTGGCAAAATTTTGATTGCATCCCATATAAACTGAGCTTCTATCTTTCCAGAAGACATAGGAAGGGATATTATCCAACACTAGTTGAAGGAGTTTTTCACGCTGCAGGAGTTCCGCTTTCATTAGTTTCGACACATGTTCTTAGTAGTGACTACGAAACTTTTAAGTTAAGGTTTTCCCAAGCGAGAAGAAAACGCTTTGGTAGCTTATTTAAACTTTAGCAGATTTTTCCCTGAGCCAATTATCCGGGTGCTACTTAGGAGGCTTTCCCGTGAATTGGACTATGGTCTTATTGTGCTAGGACTTGAAGGGTAATCTCCATCAGTTTTTCAAGCTCTTCTTCATTGTAGGCGGAGGCATGTGCTTTCCCGAATCCCCCCGCATCATTGTCAAAGTATTGTCCTGAAATGCCCTGGTATTTTTCGTCAATGGCAAGATCGTACAATATATCGCCACCCTTATCCGCCGATGACCAGAACTGTCCAAAGGCTTCTTGCACCATTTTGGTGTTGAGCAGGGAGCCAGGGTTGACGGCTATGACGGAGAGGTCTGGTTCGGTTTTGGCGAGGTGAAAGCTCCACATCGTAATGGCCAACTTACTCTGTGCATAGGTTGATCTTTCAGATTGCTTTTGTTCACCTAATAGCGTTGGGTAGGAAATCGGAGATTGCGCTGCTGAACTCAGGTTGATTAAGCGAGGGGCGCTGGCTTGTTTCAGTAAAGGCAATAACTCCTGCGTTAAGACGAAAGGAGCAAAGTAGTTGACAACATAGCGCAGGTCAAAGCCCTGTTCATTGGTCGCGGCACTGCTGTTGAATACGCCAGCATTATTGATCAGTACATCGAGTTCAGACAGCTGACTACGGACCTCCGCAGCCATGCTACGAACAGCCTGTAAATCTGAGAAGTCAGCGATCAAGCCCATTATCTTCTCATTAGAGGATATCGATTTGATTTCCGCTACTAGGGCTTCTACCTTATCGGGATTGCGCCCATGTAGGTAAATCTCATGTCCGGCTTGGGCAAGTTTTATGGCGGCGAGTTTCCCGATTCCATCCGTACTGCCAGTGATTAATATCTTTTTCATGTTAAACTCGTTGCTTCTTGATTGGTGTGAAAGTGGGGGAGGACAGCTTCGGCTAATTCCGCTAAAGTTTCGGGTATATCTCTTTGATTAAATCGAAGATTTAGGGCTACATGGTTGACGCCCATCTCCTGCAAGTAGGTAAGATAATCGATGAGATACTTCGTACCTATCCGAAAGCCCAAATGGATCGGCTGCGGTTTAAAATCCGCATCCTTTTGCAAATCCACGTACAATGGCTGCATAAATGGCTTATTCCTACCCTGTTTGGATACTAGAGCCCGCCATTGTGTAATCGTGAATTCTTGTTGCATCAAGTGCTTGGGGTACGACATCCAGCCATCTCCATGTTCTGCATTCCATTCCAGAGATTGCCTACTGTAGCCCGTAATAAGCATGGGAATTTTCGCTCCGACTGGTTTTGGAAGGATGTCAATGTGCCCAGGTAATTGGCCGAATGTGGAGTCCTCTGAGAAGGGGAAGAAATCCTGTGCTTTCCGGATATAAGTAAATGCTTGTCTAAATCGCTTCCCCCGTTCTGCATGTTCGATTCCCATGGCAGGATACTCCTCGTATCGATCACCCGAAGCGACACCTAAAATCAATCTTCCGTCGGATAACTGATCAATAGTCGCGGCGGATTTTGCCACGTGTAGCGGGTGATGAAGGGGTAAGGCGATGCTTGCCACCCCCAAAGCAATCTCATTGGTTTGGCCCGCCAAGTATCCTAGATAAGTGAAGGGATCAAATGTTTGTCCTGCATCGCCAAAAGAGGGAACGTGAAAGGCAACATCCCTTAGCCATAGCGCTTTAAAACCTAATCGCTCAATTAGCTGTACCCGTTGCAAATGATCCTTCATCTTGGGAACGGGACTTTGGGCGTAATTTTCGATAGGCACCACCACTCCCAGGCTGAGTTTGTTCGCTTGGAAAGTGTTATCGTAGCCTCTGTTGATGGATTCAAATGCTTTAATCATATAGCGCTTACGCTAAGTCATCCTTAGCTTCGATTAAGTAATGGTTACTAATGGATCCTGCTGTCCGTGCCTGCAAATGTGGGGCATATTCAGGGTCATTCATAAAAGCCATGGCTGCTTCTTTGGAAGGCCAAGTAATAATGATGCGAAGTGCTGCTGCATTGCTTTCCCCCTCTAGCTGTTCATGACTTGCTGTACGAGCCACGTATTTGCCACCATGCTTGGTTACCAGAGCATTGGCAGTGGGAAGATAGTCAGGAATCCATTCTTGAGAAGTTGGCGTCACATCTAAAACAGAGTAATAAGACATAGGTTAATGATATTTGATTGTTGTGTATAAAATTTGGGGCTTAAAATCCCTCCAAAACGATTTTGCCTTTAGCTGCGTGGGTCTCCAATAGAGCATGTGCTTTCCTAAGATTTGCGGCATTGATCAAACCTAGGTTTTCTCCCACGGTGGTCTTTAGCACACCCTCATCGATCAGTCGAGCGGCCTCATTTAATATTCGATGTTGCTCGATCATATCATCAGTCTGGTATAGAGAGCGTGTAAACATCAATTCGATATGAGTCGAAACGGCTTTGCGTTTAAAGGGCATTACATTCATGGTCTTTGGATCATCGATAAATCCAAACTTACCTTGTGGTTTGATGATCTTGACAATCTCGTCTAGGTGCTGCTCTGTAGCATTCAGGCTGACCACGTAGTCTGGCTCAGGAAGCCCGTGCTGAGCAAATTCTTCGCTTAGTTTGTTGCGATGATTGATCACATAATCTGCGCCTAATTCCTTTAACCAGGCCGTAGTTGTTTCCCTGGAAGCCGTCCCGACAATATTGAGCTGAGTAAGCTGTTTCAGAAGTTGCACCATAATGGATCCCACTCCGCCGGCAGCGCCAATTACCAAAATGCTCTTATTGGGATTTTCCTTGTCTACTTCCATTCGATCAAAGAGGAGTTCCCAGGCGGTTAGGGTAGTTAAAGGGAGCGCTGCAGCTTCTCCATACGTCAAGTTACTTGGCTTACGACCTACAATTCTTTCATCGACTAACTGAAATTCAGCATAGCTGCCAGTACGACCTAAGTCTCCAGCATACCAAACTTCGTCTCCGACTTCAAATAGCGAAACTTCCTCGCCGACTGCTTTGACAATTCCAGTAGCATCCCATCCCAAGATTTTCCATTGATCGGCTTCTGGTTTCATCCCTTGTCTCACCTTGTAATCTACGGGGTTCACGGCAATGGCTTTGATTTCCACCAATATATCTCGTCCACTTACTGCTGGACTAGGTAATTCAATGTCTTGGAGAGAAAGCTCGTTGCTGGTAGGAAGATTCTCTTTATATCCTATGGCCTTCATATTGATGCTTTATTGTAATTTTTAAACACGTTCCTAACTTGAGCACAAATTTGAGAGCTTTTTGCCGACGGTTAGTGGTAGATTAAGAGGTGGTTTTGGTATTTTTAAAGGTTTGTGAAGGGGCAACTTGTGCTTTTGGATGGCTTTTTACTTATTTTTGAAGGAAAAAAGAGATAAATGCAGGTTTTAGAAGCGTATAAACCTTTCGAAATACAAGAAATCGAATTAGATCGTTGGGAAAGAAGGCCTGTCAAAAATAATTTTTTCGAGTTGGTACTGATCAAAGAGGGGATGGGGACGCAGTGTATCAATTACAATGAATATAGGTACGAATCAGGAAGTTTGTTTTTGCTCCCGCCTTTGAAATGTCATTCTTTTCAGATTGAACATCCTTCACGATTTGTTTTTATCAAATTCACCTCCGATTTTTTTCAGACCCAGATGCCAGATGGGGTAAATCATGGAGAGTGGTTCAGGGAAGCGGCTTACATCCTTTCCAATTACAATCAGTTACCAGGGGATATTATTCATAGTACCTTAGATCGCCAACATATCTACACACTGGTGGATTTGATCCTTAAAGAAAATAGAAGCTATGGAGCGGGTTCTGCCGCGCTAATCAAGAGCTTTATGACGAGTATTTTGGAGGTGTTGATGCGTAACATAAAGCAGAGCTCTTTTTACGAAATGCAGAAGAGTACGGATCAGGATGAACGGATCACCAAGCTACTAACTTATATCAACGAGCACCTCGCTGAACCCCAACTTTTAAAGGTAGAACAGCTAGCCAAGACCTTTTTGCTCTCACCCACTTATTTGAGCGAGTATTTCCGAAAGAAAGTGAATGTGTCACTCCGCGAGTATATCATTAAGGCCAAACTGAAGCTAGTTGAAATCCGTTTGCTTAATTCCAATTATACCTTGACAGAGATTGCCGATGAACTTAGTTTTACAGATGTTAGTCATCTTTCCAAAACCTTCAAGCGCTATACAGGCATGTCCATTCGAGACTTTAAAAAACAAGGAGAATACCAGTTGTTGAAGCGCAGCGTTTGTTAATCTATCAGAAAAAGAATGAAAGAAAAAAACACTATTGCAGAACAGTACATAGAATACCTACAAGCCGGGAATCTAACCGCCTTGAACGCTCTGTTTTCTACTGACGGAATTGTCATTTCGCCCATATATGGCACTATGAATGCGGCGGCTTTCTATGAAACCCTTGCTAAGGATACCACCGAGTCTAAGTTGACAATCAAAGGGATTTTTGAAGAACCAAGCTCAGGAAATGTGGCCTTGTATTTTCAATACGATTGGACCTTAGGGCATGGTCGCGAAGTAACCTTTGATGTCGTCGATATTTTGACTTTTGATTCCGAAAATAAGATTACTAGCCTCAAGATTATTTATGATACCGTGCAGGCGCGTGCTTGGGTAGAAGAGTTGAGAGAAGAAAGAGGTGCGCTCTAGATTCCTCAATTTGTGTAAGCGAAAAAGGAATTTGTGTAAGCAGTCCAAGTTTGACTCCTCTATCTTTGTACAAGATCAATTGAAGCATCAAGATGTCTGAAGAAATCGTAAAGATTAAATCTATCAACCAGCTGCACGAGATGATGGGCTGGGGGAAGCCTAAGCACCCGCTGATTACTGTCGTTGAGGCAGAAAGATTAGTGGTTTCTGAACAAGAGTTGGGGGTTAAATTCCTGTCAGATCTGTATTCTATCTCCTTAAAGGATAAGGACTGCGGTGTAGAGTATGGTCGGAATACCTTAGATTTTGAGGAAGGGGTGCTAATTTTTACCGGACCTAAACAGATAGCCTCAGTAACCAAGGTGATTGAGTTGGGAGATATTCACGGCTGGATGCTATACTTTCACCCTGATCTGATCCATGGGACTCACCTTGGACAACATATACAAGAGTATACGTTCTTCGATTATGATGTCTTTGAAGCCCTGCATCTATCTGAAGAGGAGGAAAAGAAAATCGTCGATTGTATTCAAAGCATCAAGCATGAGTACGAGCAGCGAATAGATAATCATAGTCAGCGAGTGATCGTATCCAATCTTGAGTTGTTGCTCAATTACTCCTTACGTTACTACGAAAGACAATTCAACACCAGAAAGAAACAGAGCACTGGTGTGGTAACGCAGTTTCAGAGGGAGTTGAACCAATACTTTGCAGCTAACCTACAGGAGAAGAACGGCTTGCCTTCTATCAAGTACTTTTCGGACAAAATTCATCTATCCACCCATTACTTGAGTGATTTATTGAAGAAGGAAACAGGTAGGGCAGCAAAGGATCACATCAATGATTTTGTTGTAGAGAAGGCTAAGAATTTGTTGCTTGGTACAAACGAAACCATTACGGAGATCGCCTATGATCTTGGGTTTAACTATCCACATTACTTTACTCGCCTATTCAAGTCTAGAACGGGTGTCACACCATTAGAATTTAGGAACCTCAATTAGATTGGTGGTTTAGATTTACCCTTTTTGACTAATCGAATACTTTTTCAAGTATATCCTGATCTATTTCAGTATTGTCTTGTTGAAATGGCATTGCTTAGCTAAAAATCAATCCATTGAGAGCAGTAGAAATCGAATTGAGTGGCGTATTGGAAGAGGAAGAGCTAGAGTACTACGGCGGTACTTTTTCTTTTCGAGAAAATATTCGACTAGGCGGTACTGGATCTCCGAAGGTATATTACAATGACGGAATCCCTGAGTTTGATGAGATGAATGAATATGTGGAAAATGAGGTCAGCTTCGTCAGCTTTGAAATGATGAAGAAGGGACTCATTCTGCGCCTAAACCGTACTCAGCGAATGAGGTGTGTTGGTGCCTTGTGGACTGACATTAAAGAAATTCGCTTGAGGGGGTACAGGAAAGAGGTACAATACCGGCGTTTCTTGTATAAACGAGAAATTGTGCACCGAGGATTGTTAGAGGTTGAAGAGTTTGATGGCACTATATCCCGCTTTCATGTGCCGGAGCAAAATTTTACCGGACTTCAGAAGTACTTTTCAAAAGCTATCTTTCAAAACTTTTTCGTCTATGCTTTGGGTACTTCGCCTCCCGATCCTTCCGACCTGAAACTTCTTGATTTTCTCGACGACTTCGTTTAGCATAACGGAATCCTTTGACGGCTTGCCAAATAGGGAACTATATGGCCAGAATTTCACTTATGAAGGTAAAAGCCCGTTCGAATGAGAGAATTCGGAAAAACACCACGTGAATCCATCTTCGTCAAAATCCTAAAGGCCTTTTTTAGAAGCCTTTTCAATTCCAACCGCGGTAGTTTTGGTAGTCATTACGACCGCATGCAACGCCGGAGAAGGAAATCGAAATTTGATCGATAGGTGGAGGTACATTAATTGGGACGTTTGAGATGAGCCAACAACTCGGCATAGACCGTGTCATAGGATTCCTGTACCAGCCAATGGCCAGCTTCCAACTCCACAAATCGATAATAATCCTCTACATATTCTTCTGTCATTTCTACCCCTGACCGCTGTAGAGCCCGATCCTTATTACCCCAAATATACAGCGTTGGAACTTGCACAGCGGGTAGGTTTATTCCTTGGTCAAAGGCATCGAAATTGGCTCGATACCAATTGATAGCGCCGGTGAGTACATGCTTCTGAGGAAACAGATTGAAATAGGCTTCTATTTCGGCTGGCCCTTGACGATTGTAAAAGCCTCTCATTAATTTGTAATCACCTCTAGCCATGTAATATTCTGGCAGTAGTGGAATCTGGAAGTTACGGATATACCCACTGGCATTGTGTTGCAGACTGTCTTCTCGATAAGCTCGCCCGAAGGCTTCTAAGTGAGGTACGGATAAGGAGGTGTAGCTTAAGACTTGATCTGGGTATTGAGCAGCGATAAACCAACCCACTCCACTTCCCCAGTCGTGCCCAACCAGATGAAACTGTTCTACTCCTAGTTGCTTGGCGATTTCAATGATATCTTTTCCAAGATGTTGAAGCTTGTACTCTTCAATGGCTTTGGGACGTGCCCCTGCGCTATAGCCCCTCTGATCAGGGGCAATGGTGTAATAGCCTGCTTGATTTAGGTCGGCCATGGTACGCTTCCACATGGCGGAAGATTCTGGAAACCCATGCAAGAGAACTACTGCTGTGCTATCAGGGTTGCCGCTAATCAAGGTAGAAAAATTATAACCATTAGCTTCTATGACCTGGCAATCGGCTGGTACACTTGCTTCTAGCTTACCGATAGCGACGCTTCTAATATGAAAGAAGCCAATTAGTGCGATGACTACCAGCAAAGCTAGCAGTAGCCCAAATATCCTCAATAGACGTTTCCGTTTCATTCGTCGAAAAGTTAATGCTTGAAAGCCTTGTTGCTTTGTCTTGAGCGAAGAAGATAAGACCTTTAAGGCGCTCAAAAAAATACAAAAAACCAAGTGATGACGAATTCGGACTTGCAGGCATTAAAAGACGAACTTTCGATTAAATGTAAGAATGGCGTTGATTTCATCAGCGCAGCCACGATAATATGGCTGTTGATTGGAGGCATATGGAGTCTTTCTTATACATCCTATGATAAAAGTGTATTGACTTTCATCATAGGGGGCTTATTGCTGCCAGTCGCGCTAGGTTTTTCGAAGATATACAAGACGCAATGGAAGATTCCCAATAATCCATTATCACCCTTGGGGCTCTGGCTCAATTTTGCCCAGCTGTTCTATTTCCCTTTTTTGGTATTCATCTTGATCAAGTCACCAGAATATTTTGTAATGACCTATGCGATCATTACAGGAGCTCATTTCTTTCCTTATGCTTGGTTCTATGATGAAATAGCCTATGCTATTACGGCTGGAATAATAGCGATTGGCAGCTTAGTTCTGGGGCTATTCTTAGAACCTAGTCAAATGTACTTACTACCATTAATCATGAGCTTGGCACTTGGTTTGCTGGTGACGATACTCTACGCATCCGCTCAGAGAAAAAGCAAAGCTAGAGGGGTAATTCAAGAAGATTAATACTTTGTGTTTTGTCCTTCATCTCAAGCATTCGGACTTCCCCTAGCCCTTCAAAAATGTACTGAACTCCTCCAATCTTGCCAATGTCATCGCTCAATTCATGGGCAAATACGGGTTCACCATTGATGGAGGCAATCAATTGCAAGTCTCGGACCTTCAGCTTAAAGTTGGTCCATTCTTTCGAGTTAATGCCAAATGCTGAAAGATCCTTATTTCTCCCGGATACCATTTCCATATTTAGGAAGAACATCAAATCACCGACGCATCCAGGGATGCTAAGCTGAAAACGAAAGACGTCCTTGGAGCCGGTTACTACGATCCATATATTCTGGCAGATACTCTTTTCGGTAGCCGTCATTCTAAATTCTGTCTCCAAGTCTAATTGTGCGCTATTGATCGAGGGGGTGGGCAAGAGATTCGATAGCCAAAGGCTGGAGCCGGGATGCTGATTCATTTCCGATAAAATGGAAGGGGCTAAGCCTATACTTTCCCCGTGTCGGTATTGCTCTTTTTGAGGATAAATGAGTTGAGGAACGTTTCCTCCAATCATCGCTTGCCAGCCTTGTGTGGGGATGTAGAGATCTTTCTCAACGAGAACCTGATTATTGACCAGCAATTTAGTGGAATAGTATCCAGCCGCATAATAAGTGCTGGATGCCAGCCCTTTGGGTTTATCCAAGGTGATTCTTCTATTCTTGTCCCATGATTGTTGGATTTGAATGCTATCATATGGCGTATCCCCTACGTTGTATCGGAAGTAGACGGTATTGGGGTAGCCTACAGCAATTTTTTCGTGTTCAAATTGAATGGCTTCTGGTTCAAGCATACTCCCCTCCAAGTGAACCGGAGCTCGTTCTTGAGATTGGAATGAAGAAATGCCCAGCATCACCAAAACAGCCAATGCCAAAAAAGAAACACCTCCTACTAGCGCATAGCGAGGCTGCAGCTTCCCCTTCGGTTCCGGGATTTTGAATGCTTTATCGAAAGATCGCCAATCCTTATGGCCCGCATACTCTGCCAATATATCCAGCGTGGCCTGGCTGGGTGTAGCGACTAGCTGAGCCCGCCCCCAGATACGCTTTAATGTGGTGACGCTAATTTGCTTTCCCGTTTTCTGAAAAATGCTCTCCGATAGGGTAGTGAAGTCCTTGTTGGTCCAAGATTGTCGATCTCCCCACTCCAGATTCGCTTCAATTTGTCTGGTTAGGGCGGAGAGCTTAGCTAGTAAGGTGGAATTCATATTGCATTGATTGTTAACCCTCTACGTTTTGTGAATAGGATTAAACAGGATTGAACAATGGAAAAATTGATTCTGCTAAGCTATTGATGGAGATTGAGGAAAAAATAATCCATTCATTATGAAGAAATCACGGCTGTTTTTCCTCCTTTGTCTAGTAAGTATAAGCCTATTTGGGCAGAATAGAGGTAGAAATCATACAGATGGTCAAAAAATTCCGATGAAAGCTAGCTCCTGGGAATTTGAAGCGGGGCAGGTCGACTTTATCCAATACAAAGGAGTGGAGGCGATGCGGATTAATAAGGATCAACCTCCCGTTCCGTTGAAAGACTTTACTTTTGACAACGGGACTATTGAGTTCGATATGGAGGTCTTGGATGGCCCCTTCGTGGGCATCAATTTTAGAATCAAAGATGCTCAAAATGCCGAGCGCTTCTACCTTCGTCCTTATCGGGCAGGTAACCCCATGGGCGAAGATGCAATTCAGTATGCTCCAGTGGTAAAAGGGGCTAATCTATGGGATATGCTGTACGACTACCAAGCTCCTGCAGTCATTCATAAACCAGGTTGGAACCATGTAAAATTGGTGGTTTCTGGAAAGCGGATGCAAGTCTTTATCAATAGCGAAGATCGAGTAAGCTTGGATGTTCCAGAAATGATGGGAGACACGGAACGCGGCGGAATCAGGTTTGATGGGAATATTTTGCTGGCCAATCTAGAGATATCATCCGATGTTGGAAATCTACCAGCTAGCCCCGCTCCAGATCCAACGGCAAGTGACGTTCGTTACCTGCGGGAATGGCAAGTGAGTCAACCCGTTGCCTTCCCCTTTGGTAGAGATATCAAGAATGAAGACCTTCCCAACGAAAATACCAAGTGGGAGACCATTCAAGCGGAACGATTTGGCTTGATCAATTTGACACGAAAATTTGGGGCCCCTGTAAATAATGAGCGAAAACTAGTTTGGGTGAAAGTTAAGATTACGGCTGAGCAAGATATGCGCGTACCGATGAATCTAGGGTTTAGTGATGAGGTTTGGGTAATTATCAATGATGGCTTGTTATACGTCGATAAGAATTACTATAACAGCCCAATCATGAAGACTCCAGATGGTCGATGTTCCTTGGAGAATACCCGCTTCGAGTTGCCACTTCGAAAGGGCGAGAACGAGTTGCTGATTGGGCTGGGTAACTTCTTTTTTGGCTGGGGGATGATGGCGAGATTGGACGCTATTGATGGCTTGTCTTTCCCCATCCCTTAATGTAGGGTTTCATACATTATAAACCGATAATTAGGTGGGCTGCGCATAGCTCAGGAGCATATACGCAGCCTTCATTATAGCTTCGATCTAGTGGGAATGAGAATGTCCTCCACCTTCTTCACCCTTTTTGCTTTCAGCCATGAGGAAGTAGGCCCCGGCTATTACGATCTGTGTATCGTCTGTTAAGTCCTCCAATGGATTGACTTCTACGTAACCGAAGTCTTCCGCTCCGGGAATAACTTGGACCTTCCGGAAGGCTACATGATCTCCATCCACATGATCTTTAACGAAGATGTACCGAAGTCCCTTATCCACTGTAATTGCTTCTTCGGGCAGAGAAGGAACAGACTGGTCTTCCAGGATGATTCTTGCTTCTACATACATGCCCGGTAGGACAGTGGGCTTATCGCTTACCATTTCAGCATGTACTTTGATGGCTCTTAATTCCTCATCTAATGCTTTCCCTATAGCAAAGACTTCTGCTTCCATGACTTCTTTGGGATTGCTTTGCAGACTAAATAACAGCTTCTGGCCTTCAGAAATGTAGGGGATGTCCTTTTCAAAAACAGTGAGGTCTATGTGTAAATGGTGATTGTCTACAATTTCGAACAATTCCTGTTCTGTAGAAACATAGGAGCCTGTATTGATCTTGATTTCTCTGACATAGCCGGTAATTGGGCTAGCCAAGGTGTTATAGGCAGTGAACGTAGCCGTAGCATCTTCGGGGATGGGTAAACCCACTGTTTCTAGTTTGCTAGCAAGACCCTTAAGCCGGGCAGAAGCAACGGCATGCGAGGATTCGACCTTGTCCAATTGCTTTTGTGCGGCAATCTCCTTCTGAACCAAATCCCGCTGTCGAGCCAGTTCCTTTTCAAGAAACATCAACTCGCCTTTCGTTTCGAGATAGGCCTGTTGCCATTCTATGAAGTCTGGGTTTTGGAGGCTGGCTAGGACGGTACCACGCTTTACAAATTGCCCGGGTTTGACATGGATCTTAGTGATTCGTCCGGGAGCTAGAGCGCTTACATCTGCCTGATTCTGGGGGGGAAGTTCCATCTGCCCGTTCACCTTGAGCATGGACTTGAGATTTTTTTGTTCAATTTTCCCGAATCGCAATTGAATTTTGCGAAGTTGCGTAGAGTTCAATTCTACCAATCCTTCTTCTTCCTCTTCGTCATGATCATGACTATCCGTTTCATGTGCATGCTGATCTTCATGGCTGTGTTCTCCATCCTCATGACTGTGTCCAGCGTTCGTAGAGGTACAGGCTGTGCCGAGGAGAAGGAATAGATATATGATGATGTGATTTATTTTCATGATGTGATTTTTCTATGGTTGATCTTTGTTTTTGGTGAAGTGCTGATTCGATTCCTTGCATGTAATGATGACTCACTCAATCAGTAGATACTGCAGCTGGTTTTCGATTATATGGTACCGATAGAGAGCATCTAAGTGCTGCATTTTGTAGCGGATCAAGGTTTCAATGCCTTGTACATATTCGAAGTAGGCCACTTCCCCTTGTCGGTAGGCCTCCAACAGTAAAGTCTGTTGTTCCTCAGCCTGTGGGATAAGCCTTTGTTTGATGTAATCCATCCGTTTCAGTTGCTGTTGTCTTTGTTGAGTCAGTTTTGCCATATTGTTTTCCAGTTGTAGGCGAGTACTTTCTGCTTGGGCACCTTGAATCGCAATGTCAATTTTTGCAGCTTCAACTCTCGTCCTGGTAGCCTGTCGGAACAAAGGAACATTCATTCCCAATTGAAAACCGTAGAACAGGAAGCCTCCGTTAACCCGTTGCAGGCTGATGGCTGTATTTAGTTGTGGATGGTATTGCGTTTGAAGTACGGTGACTTGTCTTTCTGCTACCCGCTGCTGTTGCTGTAGCAGAACAAGTTGAGGATGTGCGTCCAGGCTCTGTTTGGGAACCGAAAGGGCTGGGCTGGGAAGTTGCTCCGTATTGGGTTCATAGGATCCGCCTTCCAGCCATTGATTTAGTTGTTGGAGCATGAGCTGGTAATCAGCTTCAGTTTGTTGTAGTGCTAAATCTGCTTCCCAGCTTTTCCCTTGTGCCTTCAGGACAGGAATCTTCCCTGTTTCCCCAGCGGCTTGTAGTTCTTGACTGAGCTTTTCGAAGGCCATGTATAGGTCTACCTGCTCTTGGATAAGCTCTTGTTTCTGATGATAGTATAGGACATCATAGTAGGCCAAGGCTACTGCCGCCTTTAGTGCCGTTTCCGATTGTATCAAGGCGGCACTGGAGGCATCGGCTTGGGCCGCGTACCAAGCCCGCAGGCTCTTTGCTTGTTTTGGCAGATTGAAATTTTGCTGGATGTTAAAGGATTGAATACCCTGCTCTTCCCCAAAATTAAACTCTTCCCCTCCGAAGAATATGTTTGCTCTCGGGTGAAAGGCGGGTAGTTGACTGAGTTGTTCCCCCTTTTGGATTTGCAGGCGATTGGCCACTAAACTAGGATATTTCTCTATGGCGATTTGCTGAGCTTCGGGCAAGCTGATGGGGCTATTCTGTGTACTTCCCTGATAACTAAAGAGTCCTAAGCTGAATAGCAGTAGAGTGGTTTTTGTTGGTAATCGCCAGTCTTTTTCTGCATAATAATACAGGATGGGGAGGATAATCAAGGTAAGGAGCGTGGCGGTGATCAAGCCTCCAATGACAACGGTAGCCAAAGGTTGCTGTACTTCCGCTCCAGCAGAGGTTGAGATAGCCATCGGTAGGAAGCCCAAAGAAGCTACTGCTGCGGTCATCACCACAGGGCGCAAACGAATTCGCGTCCCTTTATGAATGCGTTCCATAACGGTAAGGTTTTCTTCTTGTTTGAGTCGGTTGAAATAAGCGATGAGCACGATTCCATTTAGTACGGCTACGCCAAATAGGGCAATGAAGCCTACTCCTGCCGAAATGCTGAATGGCATTCCACGGAGGTACAGCGCCCAGATTCCTCCAATGGCGGAAAGCGGAATAGCTGTATAAATCAAGAGGGCCTGTTTAATGGAGCCGAAGGTTAGAAACAGTAGAATAAAGATCAGACCCAGTGCTATGGGGACAGCAACTATCAACCTGGCTCTTGCGCGCTCAAAGTTTTCAAATTGTCCACCATAGGTAATGTAGTAGCCGACCGGAAGATCTAGTTTTTGGGCTAGGGTCTCCTCGATTTCTTCCACTAGTTGCTCAATGTTTCGCTCCCGAGCGTTTACTCCAATCGTGATGCGTCGTTGGGTATTATCCCTAGAAATTTGAGTGGGACCTTCCTGAAAGTTGACGTCTGCTACCTCATACAAAGGAATTTGCTCTCCGCTGGATAGCGGCACGTATAGATTCTTGATATTACCAATGTTCTGACGGAAATCTTCGTCCAATCTTGCGACGAGATCAAAACGTTTTTCGCCTTCAAAAATCACCCCCGTTTTGCCTCCCGCAAATGCAGTGCGAATGATGGTATTAATAGTAGCCACATCTAGCCCATATTTAGCCAACTTCGATCGATCATAAGTGACGATCATTTGTTGTAGACCAGCAGTAGCCTCAACTTGTAAATCTCCAACACCCGAAATTCTTTCTATCAAGGTTTCTGCTTCCTTGGCTTTCATGGCTAGTAAACCAATATCCTCTCCATATATCTTAATGGCTATATCTTGTCGGATACCTGTCATCAGCTCATTGAAGCGCATCTGTATGGGCTGGGTGAATTCGTAAATTACGCCCGGGAACTTATTCAACTCAGTCTCCATCTTGGCAAAAAGGCCCTCTTTGGTTTTTGCGGAGGTCCATTCTGCTTTGGGTTTAAGGATGACGAAAATATCCCCTGCTTCCAATGGCATGATATCGGTGGGAATCTCTGCCGTTCCGATTTTCGTCACTACCTTTTCCACTTCGGGGAAGTTGTCCAGTAAAATATTTTGCAGCGGAGCAGAAACTTCTACGCCCTGCTGTAGGGAGCTACCAGGAGGTAAGATCTGATGAAGGGCGAAATCACCTTCCTCTAAGGTGGGTATGAATTCTCCCCCCATTCGACTGAAAAGCCAGAGACTACCCGCTAGTAAGAGTAGTGCGCTGATTAGCATTGTTCTCTTGAAGCGCAGAGAAAAATGTAGCAAGGGTTGATAAATGCGCTGAAGCACTTCCATGATTCGGTCAGCCATGGTTCGCCTGTTCAACTGTTGCCGCTGCAGAAATAAAGCTGACATCATTGGGACATACGTCAGGGATAATAGGAGGGCACCTAAGATGGCAAAACTGACGGTCTGTGCCATTGGTTTAAACATCTTGCCTTCTATGCCAGTCAGAAAAAGGATGGGCAGATAGACAATTAGAATAATGATCTCGCCAAAAGCTGCTGACTTTCTGATCCGAGTAGCAGCTGTGGCTACTTCCTGATCCATTTCTTGGGCAGACAAGACTTTACTTTTTTGACGCAGAGAAAGATGGTGAAGGATTGCTTCCACAATAATCACAGCACCATCCACGATTAGCCCAAAATCAATAGCTCCTAGACTCATCAGATTAGCGGAAACCCCAAAGATGCGCATCATGGAGATGGCAAAGAGCATAGCTAAAGGAATTACAGAAGCTACGATCAAGCCGGCTCGTAGATTTCCTAAAAGCAGCACCAAGACAAAGATCACGATCAAGCCTCCTTCAATCAGGTTGGTGATGACCGTTTTCGTGGTTCGCTGTACCAGTTTACTTCGATCGAGATAGGGCTCTATGATCACGCCCTCTGGTAAAGAGGCTTCTATTTGCACCATTCGCTCCTTGATCCTTTTGGTGACCTCGGCTGCGTTGGCTCCCTTTAGCATCATGATCTGTCCGGCGACAACCTCTCCTTTACCGTTCATGGTTACCGCTCCAAATCTTGGGGCATTACCATACTGGACTTTTGCTACATCCTTGACAAGAATCGGCTGGCCATCACGGGTTTCTACAACGGTCTGTTCTATGTCTTCCATGTCAGTCAACAGACCTTCACTCCGGATGAAATAGGTGTAATGTTTTTTCTCGATGTAGGAACCTCCGGTATTGGCATTATTTCGTTCAATGGCTTCGTAGAGTTGGGTCAAGCTCAGGTTCATACTCCTGAGTTTGTCCGGATCTACTGCAATTTCGTATTGCTTCAAATACCCGCCGGAGGAATTTACCTCAATCACCCCCTCCAGTCCGACCAGTTGTCGCTTTACCAGCCAATCCTGAATACTTCGAAGATCCATGGCTGAATATTGATCTTCATAGCCCTCGGCCGTATGGATAACATATTGATATATCTCTCCTAGACCAGTGGTGATGGGGCCCATTTCTGGCTTACCCATGCCCGGGGGCAATTCATCCTGTACCGCTTGGATGCGTTCGTCAATGAGCTGACGAGCTAGGTAGATATCCATGTCCTCTTTGAAAACTACAGTGATGACGGACAAACCAAACCGGGAAACGGAACGGATTTCAATTACGTTGGGGATATTCCCCAGTGCCATTTCCAAGGGGAAAGTAATGTATTGCTCTACCTCTTGGGTAGCTAAGGTGGGTGCATTGGTGATAACCTGTACCTGATTATCGGTGATGTCGGGAACGGCATCAATGGGAAGATGTTGGAGGGAATAAATTCCCCATCCGACCATAGCAGATACCAGTAGACCCACGATGAGCTTATGCTCAATCGAGAATCGAATGATACGATCTATCATTAGATGGATTTGAAAGTTTTAAGCGAAAAAGTAATGGGAAAGACGGGACCTGTAGTTTCGTGCCTATGTTTTACGATTGTCACATATAGACACTTCTGTAGTATCTGGTTTAAATAAAAAGTCCCGATTAAGCATTGGCCGGTGGATGTTTCAAGGAGCGTTGAAATCCATTTAGGTGGAAAGGATTGAAGTAGGGTTTCTCATCGTGAAAGCGAGGTGAATCGGGCTCAGTAGCTAGATCAATAGGTTCCCCTACCCATGCTAAAACGGTACCATGGATTACATGGAAAGGAAGTTCGTGATTATCTTTTTGATTGGAGTGTTCGTGATGATCAGGGTTGATGAAATGATTATAGACAAATTGCTTCCAGGAGAAAGTTTGACCCAATTGTGCAGCCTCCAGTCGATGTACTTGGACATGCTTTACTAGATCACTAATATGCAAAAACTGGCCATAGTCAGTCCCCGGGAGGAGGCTGCCTAAGAAAATGTAAAAAGCCAGTACTATTGCGGTTAACTTCATACCCACATACAATTTGTATGTCTTCTATAAAGGTATGTTAATTCCCGGAATAATCGATGTTTCTAAGGCGGGTAGTTTTCCTTTTTTCTTTTCATTTGAATGACTTCAACCCAACCCATATGCGGTATAGAAGCGTCTCTCTTTGTGGCGATATTGACTAATTTATAATTGACACAAACCCATCATGCGATCTCTTTTGCTCTTCAGTCTAATGGGCTTACTTTTCATAAGCATCAGCTGTTCAAAAAAGGATGCAAGTGACCTAAGCTTAATTTGGGTAGAATCGGATCTTTTCTTGTGTTGTAATGTTTGGGGAGAGGCCGAATCCACGGAGGAAATCCCCGGTAAAGTCAAGTCCTTCTTTAGGGGGGAGGGGATGATTGTGCAAAAAGTGGAAGTCATCGAAACAGGTTTCACCGTCATTTGTGGAACTTGCTGCAAATGCCCTGCCGATCATAATATCCGAGTGCAGATTCCATTCCTGTTTAAAGCACAAGCGGCCAATTTTGGGTTTGAAGAGCTTTAAAACCGCTTGAGGTCGTCGATGTCAAAATTCCATTCTGGCGTTTCAAAGAGATGACCAGGAGGAATCTCAAACCAAGGATTTCCCGGCTCCGCCCTCGGGTTTTGCAGGATTTGGATGTCTTGAGCTGGCATATAGCTTTGGGCTAAGAGGAACCGCTTTTCTCCCGAATCACTCACTGCCATATCTACCACGATGACGGCATGACCTGGACTCCCTCCTTGGATAAAAACATCTCCCACCTGTATGTCTTGGATGGAGACTGACTGTAATTCTTTGGCGAGGGATAAGGTGCCGGCATAGGCGAAAACCATGTTCATATAGGAACGAAATTGGACGTAAGAACTGGAAGGTGCCTTTGATTTTACCCAACTGACCGTATTCCCACTAACCCTGATGCGATAACCTTGTCGCCATTTGGCGAAGGTCATATCGAAGCCATTGGTTAGATCAAAACGTATCTCGTCCAATCGCTTTTCATGGTACAAATATTCCCCTCTTAGCCGCATCACTGCATCTGCACATTGCTGAAGGTCTCTTTTCCCAATATCCATATCTATTACGGCTAAATATACTTGTCTTGGCGGTTTCTCCACGCCGTTATAGTATTGGACTATACTTCCGTCGGATTTGAGTGGTAGTTGCTGTAAGTAAGTTTGAAAAGTAGTAGGACCATACTGTACTCTTTTGAAACCTGGAGGAGGAACAAAACGGTCTTTTACCACTTGGCCACTAGTATCTATTGGACTCCATTCTGGGGTTTGAGATTGTGGAATAGGTATGGATTCGGTGGCTGCCATTTCCTGAGAATTAGAGTGGCAGGAATACAGAGAGAACAGGAGCAGTAAGAGCAGGTGGAAAGACATCTGTTTTGGCATGGGGCTTAATGTTTAGGTTATAAGTTTATAACTCCGCTTGTAGGGAACTTATTTTACTTGCTTTTCATTACAGGAATACATAGCTTGCGATTTAAGTAGTGCGATAATAGATTCTCCGACCTTTTGGCTGCGACTTTCGTCGCCATACCTGACTGCCGTTAGGCAGGCTTCGTTACTCAAAATTGACCGATTACTATTGTCGCACTACTTATGCCCTTCCCACCAGATAAACCATTGAACTGATTAAAATTTATTGTCTGCAGACGAGGCCAAAGTATTGGATTTACTGGCGAA
>CAJXPD010000106.1 GCA_913057785.1 uncultured Lewinella sp.
CACAGCGTGACAACATATGCATAGCCAGATATAGAGGAGGGATTTTGGTGCATTTATGTACGATATATGAACCACCCAATTTTCGAGAATACAAAACTTTAGAATGACCAAAATATTGGCCAACCCGCTTCAGAAGTTTGTGCCTCAAATAAGCCTTTAAATCATTGAAAACCAACTAGTATGTTCAAGACACTCTTAAGGACCATTTTCCGTACTGCCCAACGTAGACCAGTCTTTACTACCATCAATTTATTGGGCTTGTCTCTAGGGATTGCTTGTAGCTTTATCATGTTGCGCTATGTGCAGCAGGAATGGAGCTATGACAAGCATTTTGCCGAAGGCGAGCAAGTTTTTCGGATTGGAACTGGTTTTATGAATATGGGCCCCTTCGCTGTCAGCCAAGAAATTTTACGGGACAATGTATTGGCCTTTAACGATATCGAGGCAGCTACTCGCCTGACTACAAGAGGTGGTGAGCTAAGTCTCAAAGTAGGAGAGGAAACTTTCATACAGGATCAGACGCTGTTTGTCGATTCGACTTTCTTTCAGGTTTTTGCTTATCATTTTGAAGATGGGAATCCGACTTCTGCTTTGCAATCTCCCAATAGCGTGGTATTGACGGCTGATCTAGCACTGAAGTTCTTCGGGAAGAAGAATGTAGTGGGAGAGTATATAGAAGTAGGGGAAGAGGGGAGCTTATTTCAGGTTACTGGGGTAGTAGAGGAACAGACTCAGAATTCGCATTTGCCTACAGGGATGTGGATGCCCATTTATCCGCGCCTAAGGGGAGAAGATGGATGGATGTCTGGAAGTCTTTATAACTATGTGAAACTGTCTAAAGGAGCCAATAGAGCGAACCTGGTATCTACCCTAGATCAATTGGTACGCAATGAGGTGTATCCGAAGATTAACCCAGGCATGGAACTGGAACCTTGGCTAAACAGTAGCAATGCCTTGAAGTTCTATCCACAACAATTACAGGAAATCTACCTGGGGGAACGTCTACGTTTCGATTTATCTGCTGGAGGTAATCCCTTACTTGTTAATATTTTGGCCATTATCGGTTTGATCATCTTGATCATGGCTAGCTTTAACTACATCAATCTATCCACTGCGGTAGGGATTACTAGGGCTAGAGAAATAGGAGTGAAAAAGACATTGGGCGCTGCAACTCGCTTACTGCAAAGTCGATTCCTGTTGGAGGCCATACTTTTCAGTTTAACGGCAGCCCTAGTGGCAGGGATTATGGCGGACCCTTTACTTTACCTAGTCGAAAAAGCTACAGGAAGTAGACTTTTAGAAACCCTGTTTGAAAAGCCGGTGCATATTGTGGCCTTAGTGACTTTTGCGTTATTTGTGGGCTTATTGTCAGGGCTATATCCCGCCTTTTTCCTCACTCGCTTTCGACCTGCGCAGGTGTTGAAAGGTAAGTTAGGGGTGGAGAGGAAGAGTTTTTTTCGAGGGGGATTAATTGTGGTTCAATTTACCTTAGCAGCTTTCTTATTGATTGGGACATTGACGGTTTACCAGCAGTTCCAGTTCATGCGAGTCTCCGATAAGGGGTTCAAACATGAAAATGTTTTGGTCCTCTACAATTTAGATTCCTTAGGTACTAGCAAAGAGAGCTTTAGGCAACAATTGGTTCAGCATACGGAGGTACTTTCCAGCTCCTTCAACAGTCGCATGCCCGCCGGTCGCAATCTTTGGCAAGCCACTTATAAGACGCCACAGATGGAGCATCCCCTGAGTCTGAACACTTTTCCTATCGATGAAGATTATCTTCAGACTTTAGATATGCCCATTCTAGACGGTCGCAACTTCGATGCGCAGTTGGCCTCTGATTCTTCCGGCTTGATCGTGAATGAGGCTGCTGTCAAAGCTCTAGGACTACAAGATCCTGTTGGCCAAAGGATCAACGAAGAGGAGCGTATCATTGGAGTGGTCAAGGACTTTAACTTTCAAGATTATCATCATGCGGTTGAACCGATTGTCATGATCTTTGATGATAACCGACATAATCTCAGCCTCAAACTCAAAGGTGAGGACATGGCAGGCTTTTTGGCTCACTTGGAGGAGAAATGGCAATCCTTTGTTCCGGAGGAAGCTTTGTCCTATTATTTTCTAGATGAAAACTTAGCCGCGCTATCCGAAAAAGAAGGGGTACTGAGCAAGGCCATTGCACTGTTTTCTCTACTGGCCCTATTTATTGCCTGTTTAGGTCTATTTGGCTTGGCCGTATTTATGACGGCCCTACGGACCAAAGAGATGGGTATTCGAAAGGTGCTGGGTGCGTCGGTGCAAGGAATTGTCGGATTACTAGCCCAGGATTTTTTACGACTTATCGGTATTGCTACCGTAATTGCCATCCCATTCGCCTATTGGGGGACAAATCAATGGCTAGCTGATTTTGTGTTCCGGATTCAGTTAGACTGGTGGTTGTTTGTATTGCCATCCATTGCTATCTTGGTGATCGCCTGGTTAACGGTCAGTTATCATTCTTTGCGATTGGCCCGGAAAAACCCGGTGGAGTCCTTGCATGTGGAGTAGAGGGGAGTAAGAGGCCAGATGTAAGAAGTCAGATATCAGATGTCTGAAATCAGATTCTGACCTCAGATATCTGGCCTCAGACCTCTAACCACGAAGTGGCCTACTTTCTGTCTTCTTCATTCTGCCTCAGACTGTTCACAAATGAACACTTTTTGTTCAAATTCGAACAAGATTTTGCTTTGAGAATTACTTGACTTTGTTTCAATTCTTTGATAAATAGCAACTTAGCTGTCATGGCATAGAAATTGAATCATCAATCATAAAAAAGTACAGAGATGATCGTATTAAAAGACGTTGAAAAATATGTGCGAACAGGACTTAACAAAACTTGGTTGTTGAGCGATGTGAATCTAGAGATCAAAGAGGGGGAGTTCGTAACCATTATGGGGCCTTCAGGGGCAGGTAAAACTACCCTTTTGAATATTATTGGTATGCTAGAAAGTGCATCTGGCGGAGAGTACTATTTTTTGGATGAGCCAGTGCATCGTTTGAAAGAAAGACGCCGCAATGAGTTGCACAAACAATACATGGGTTTTGTCTTTCAGGCTTACCACTTAATCGATGATCTTACTGTATATGAGAATATAGAGACGCCTTTGCTCTACAGAGGTATTAAGGGGAAAGAAAGAAAAAGTATTGTGGCTAATATGTTGGACAACTTCAATGTCGTGGCCAAGAAGGATCTTTTCCCAGATCAGCTTTCAGGTGGTCAGCAACAGCTAGTCGGGGTGGCTAGAGCCATTGTACATAAGCCTCGTCTATTACTGGCTGATGAACCAACTGGTAACCTGCATAGTAAGCAAGGGGAAGAAATTATGGAGTTGTTCAAGCAACTCAATGAGCAAGGGGTGACGATCATCCAGGTAACCCACAGTGAGAAGAACGCCAGCTATGGAACTCGTATCATAGAACTAGTGGATGGCGGTATTCGCACAGATGAAACCTTGCGCGAGCCTACCACTATTACCGATCGTGTACGAGCCGCTAACGGCAACTAGTCTAATCCTACGATTCGAAAAGATTATCCAAATCTAATATACCATACTGTAGTTGAGCCTTATTCTTCCTTTTATCGACGAGATAAAGCAAGAATAGGGTTTGGCTATTATGAGTGAAGCGAACTCAATATTACCCGACAAAGTATAGTCAATTTTCCATTGCTTGGAGGTGGTCGGTGGTTTCTTGTGCTTGAGCCGGCCATCCCCTTCTTTTTTTAGGAAAAACCCTATGGCACCATATCAGTAGATAGCACCTTACAGCACCTATTTAAGAACGTCCTGTAAACAAAACAAAAAACATGTTAAGGAATTACCTAAAACTAGCGCTTCGAAACATTTGGAGGCACAAGGGGACTGCTTCATTAAATGTAGCAGGCCTGACGCTAGGTCTGGCTGCGGGTTTATTGATGCTAATGTGGGTGAATGATGAAAAGAGCTTTGACCAATTTCATGTAAAAGGGGAGCAGATCTTTAAGGTTAACAGCCTGATGGACGAGGGGAATGGCGAGATAGATGTTTGGACTACTTCGCCCGAGCCATGGATGGATTTGATCACAAGCAATATTCCTGATGTTAAAGAGGCTACCACCTTTGCTTTTTGGAATCACCGACTGGAAGTTGGTCAACAGAAGTATGAAGAGGCGGGCTGCTATGCAAGCCCTGGTCTTTTTAATATGTTCTCTTTCGAACTCTTATACGGCGATCTTGGCAAAGTGCTGGAAGATCCTAATTCTATAGCCATTTCAGCTACCCTGGCCGCCAAAATGTTTGGTGTGAATTGGCGAAAAGAGGGTAGGACGATTGGCCAAAGCATAGTAGTGGAAGAAAAGCCTGTTCAGGTTACTGCGGTTTTTGCCGACATCCCTTTCCAATCTACTTTGCAATTTGATTATGTATTGCCCATGTCGCATTACCTGGCTGCTCGTCCTTGGTCCCGTGGCAGCTGGGGTAATTACAATTTTGACCTATATGTCGAGCTGGTTCCTGGTGCAGATCAGGAAAGCGTGGCGGATAAGATGTATTCTCTTATTAAAGACAACACCAAGGGTGGCTCGCCGGATCATGGCATTATGTTACATGCCATTTCAGACCTTTACCTTTATTCAAAATATGAGAATGGCAAAGTAGCTGGCGGACGGATAGATTATGTGCGCATCTTCTTTTGGGCTTCCATTCTGGTGCTCTTGATCGCTTGTATCAATTATATGAATCTCGTTACGGCCCGATCTTCTCAGCGAGCTAAGGAAGTTGGCGTGAGAAAGGTAGTGGGGGCCAATAAAGAACGCCTATTGACGCAGTTTGTGGTCGAATCGGTGGTCATGACTTTTATTGCTGGGGCCATTACGCTAATTGTAGCACAGTTGTTTCTTCCGATCTTCAATGAATTGACTGGAAAATCCATTGAGATGGGTTTTGGTGGTTTGGCTTTTTGGAGTTTATTCGGAGGAATTTTGCTCAGTGTGGCTTTGATCGCAGGAAGTTATCCTTCTTTTCTGCTGTCTTCCTTTGATGTGATACAGGTGCTGAAAAGCAAGAAATCCAAATTGAATGGTGGCATATCTTTCCGTCGTATTATGGTCGTGCTACAATTCGGCCTGTCCATTTTACTATTGATCGGAGCAATTGTGGTTAGAGAGCAAATTGGATTCTTTAAATCGAAAGACCTAGGCTTTAACCGGGAGAACGTTATTCTATACAATATGTATCGCTTAGGAGATGAAGGGGTCAACAAGAAGGAAGTGATTAAGTCAGAGTTATTGCAGCTACCGGAAATCGCTGAAGTGACCGCGGCTAATTATAACCCATTGTCTATTGCCAACATGACTGGAGACCCGGAATGGGAAGGTTTTGAAGAAGGAGATGAGGCAATCTTTAGCATATTGACCATTGATCACAAGTTTCTCGATATGATGAACATACCAATGGTCATGGGCGAGAACTTTCAAGAAGGCATGCCAACGGATTCTTTAAATTTCAATTACATTATCAATGAGGAAGCAGCAAAGAAGATGGGGTTTGAAGATCCAGTAGGTAAAAGATTATCATTCTGGGATGACCAGGGGCGAATCATCGGTATGGTTAAGAGTTTTCATTTCTCTTCCCTACATAACCCGATTAAACCCTTGATTTTAAGATATGAACCCGATCGAGCTCATAACCTACTTATCAAGCCGACAAACGGGAAAACTAAAGAGTGCCTGGCTGCCCTCGAGGCCCTTCAGACTCGGCTCTCTCCGGATCGTGAATTCAAACACACTTTCCTCGATCAACATTACGAAAAATTGTACCAGGCAGAAGAAAGAACCAGCGACCTGGCTGACCTATTTGCTATCATTGCTTTGTTGATTTCCACCCTAGGACTTTTTGGCCTGGCTGCATTCATGGCCGAACAACGCACAAAAGAAATTGGAATTCGCAAGGTTTTAGGTGCATCGATGGGCAATATCCTGTATCTACTCAACAAAGAACTAGGACAGTTGATCCTCTTGGCTTTCGTTATAGCTACTCCCTTGGCGTGGTGGTTAATGAATAATTGGTTAGAGAAGTTTGCCTACCATATGAACATTGGTTGGCAGGTGGTGGCAGCGGCTGGCTTGATTCTGGCCATTGTAGCCTTGCTCACGGTGAGTTTTCACTCTATCCGCACGGCATTGTCAAACCCTGTTGATGCTTTGAGGTACGAGTAAGATAGCAGGAAGAAGACAGAGGTCAGAGCACAAGAATTTGACTTTTCCCTACTGCTTTTGTAGTAGGTTGATTTCCTAAATGATAAAGGTCCTCTCATACAGCCATTAATACACTTTAAAGTAGATGGACCATGTTTAAACATTACATGAAGACCGCGTTTCGCAACTTGCTGAAACACAAACTATTTTCTTTTGTCAATATCCTTGGTTTGGCACTGGGGATGGCCTGCTGTTTTTTGATCGTCATCTTCGTGCGATATGAGTTTAGCTTTGATGACTTTCAGCGCAATGGAGATCGGGTAGCCCGGGTTACCTATACCGCTAGTTTTGGCAATAGTGGTACGGTCTTGGCCAGGATTCCACCCCCCATCGCCCCACTAATGGCTGACTTCTTCCCTGAGGTGAAGTATGCGGCGCGTATGTTTCCTCGCAGTGTGAGTGTCGAAATCAAGGAGGGGGATCTGGCTTCTGGAACGAATCGTTTTGAGGTACAAGATGTAGCCTTTGCAGATTCTAACCTATTGGACATTCTTACTTTCGATTTTATTGAAGGCGACCCCACGACAGCCTTGGATCAGCCCTTTTCGTTGGTGATTACTGAGGAAATGGCCAATCAATTCTTTGGTACAACAGACGTGATGGGCAAGAGTGTTCACTTCCTGAGTAACTACCCCTTCAGAGTAAGTGGTGTCATAAAGGATCATCCAGATAATTCCAGCCTTAGATTTAATTTGCTTGTTCCTTATGAGAATATGTTTGATATCGAGGGCGAAAATTTCGGCCCGGCTCTTCGTAATAATTTGACCCAGAATTGGATTGCATCCCATTCGGCTACCTTTGTATTACTAGAAGAAGGAGCCAGCATGGCCTCAGTGGATGAACGCTTCCCGGATTTCTTGGAAGTGCATGGTAATGAGCAATTTCGCGATAATCAAGAATTCACCCTGATGGCCTTGCAGGATGTGCACACCCAATCTCAAGCGGGCCTTGAGCAGGTCACCCCTGCCAATCTCAACTACCTCTACCTATTTATGGCAATTGGTATATTGACCTTGGTCATCGCTTGTATCAACTTTGTCAATCTTTCTACCGCAAGCTCTTTGAGTAGGGCTCGCGAAATTGGTGTGCGTAAAGCAGTGGGGGCAGGGAAAGAAGGTATCATGGGGCAGTTCTTGGGCGAATCTGTGTTACTCAGCCTCTTGGCCTTTGTGATAGCTGTGTTTCTAGTCCAACTGTTCTTACCCTATATGAATGACCTTACCCAGCGAGAATTACATTTTAATATGTTCAGTGACGCCTGGTTGAGCTTGTTATTTATTGGGGTCTTTGTGCTGACTGGAATCTTGGCAGGACTTTATCCCGCCTTCTTCGTGGCTCGCTTTAAGCCGATTCACATCTTGAAGGGGAAAGGTTATGCTAATGTCCCGAGAGGAGCCATTGTTCGCAAGGTATTGGTGAGTGTGCAGTTCTGGGTATCCATCGTGTTGATGGCCGGAACCTTCGGTATCTATCGCCAGATCGACTATTTACAACGTCAGCCGATGGGCTTTCAGCAGGATCATATCATTACGGTTCCTTTGTTTAGCCCTAATATTAATACCGTATTTGGAGGGGTGGATGCCAACATTCGACAGAAAACCAATTCACTAGAGGAAGAGCTGTTGAAGAATCCAAGGGTGGAAGCCACGACCTTGTCTTCCGGTACGATTGGAGTAGGGGCGGTACGACGTCGGATTGATTCAGAGCATATTCCGCCAGAAGAAAATGTCTTCGCTTCTGGGCTATCGGTCGACTATGATTTCTTAGAAACCTTTGATTTAGAGATTGTAGCAGGTCGAGCCTTTAGCCGAGAATTTGGTAGTGATCACCTGGATGCTTTTGTGATTAATGAAAGTGCAGTGACTCTATTGGGCTTCGAAGACTCGAATGCAGCCATTGGTCAAATGGTAGATCGAGAGGGCAAGAAAGGAAAAGTAGTCGGTGTAGTCAAGGATTTTCACTACCGCAGTTTACGCTATGCCATCGATGCCTTTATTATGGAAGTGAGCCCTGCCACCTTCAATACCTTCTCCATTCGAGTCCAAGACGGCGATGTTCCTAACACCCTGGCTTTTATTGAGTCGAAATGGAATGAGATGTTTCCGGAAAAAGTCTTCGAAGCTACCTTCTTGGATGAAACGATCGGCAATTCGTATCAGAATGATGCCCGATTCGGGGAGATTATCTCTTACTTTGCCTTTTTGGCCATCCTCATTTCTTGCTTTGGACTGTATGGACTTGTCACGTATACCGCTATTCAGAAGACCAAAGAGATTGGGATTCGGAAGGTTTTGGGAGCGTCCATTAATCATATTCTGTTCTTATTATCCAAAGAATTTATTCTGTTGATCGGGATTGCGGGCTTGATCGCCTTCCCCTTAGTCTATTACGGACTGCAACAGTGGCTAGAAAATTTTGCTTTCACCATCAACATTGGTATTGGCTTGCTATTGACGCCCTGGGTATTGGTATTAGCTATTGCGTTGCTAACCCTATCCTATCAGGCGCTGAAGGCGGCTTTTTCAGACCCCGTGAAGGCTTTACGGTATGAATAAAACGGCCATCCCCGGATGGATTTAAAAACGAAGCTATGTTTAGAAACTATTTAAAAATTGCCTGGCGTAACTTATTGAAATACAAGCTATTTTCTGCGATTAATATCGGTGGTCTCGCCCTGGGTTTGACGGTTGCTATCCTGATTGCCAGATATGTTCAGCTAGAATTGGCCGTGGACCAATGGCTGCCAAATGCCGATCGTATCTATCGCGTCTATCGCTCTAATGCGGATGGCTCCGGCGCTTGGACGCACAACTCCCAGTTGCTTGCCCCAAAATTGGCAAGTGATTTACCAGAGGTCGAAGCGGCGACCTATCTCCGCCCAGACGAGGAGTCACTTTTCGCGAATGCCTCCAAATCTCTGTATCTCGATAAAGTATGTCTAGTCGATAGTAGTTTCTTACAAGTTATAGATATCCCGCTTGAATCGGGTTATACCCAGACCGCCTTGGAAAAGCCGAATACCATGCTGGTTTCCGAAGAAGTGGCAGAACGCTTCTTCGGAACCACCGATGTAATCGGCAAGAACTTACGATATAATGATGATGAGGAATACACCATTACGGGTGTCTTCAAACCGATTAAGGGCAGTTCCCACCTCAATTATGAAGTATTTCTCCGGCAAACCTATCTCTGGGGTCAATGGCTGAGCAACAACTTTGCTACCTACGTTCGCCTAAATCCAAATACCAGTACAAAGCAGGTAAGTGATAAAATGTATGATTTGTTGGCCCCTATTATGCTGGCGGCCTATACCGAAGCTAATTTCGAAGTCACGGCTAAAGATATGCCTACCTGGGGCCTGCAAAACTTCCAGGAAATCTACCTGCATTCGGATCAGATCATGTCCATCTCCAATCAGCGAGGGAACATGCGTTTCCTCTACATATTGGGAATGATTGCTGTGATCGTGATGGTCATTGCCATGATCAATTACATCAATCTTTCTACTGCTAGAGCACAGAACAGAGCGAGGGAAATAGGTATCCGCAAAGTTGGTGGGGCTGTTAAAGGTCAGCTAGTTGGGCAATTCCTGGTAGAATCCTTGCTGCAGAGTGTTGTGGCGCTACTAATCGCTATTCCTTTAGCTGAATTAGTGCTCCCGATCTTCAATCAGATCTGTGGCCGGGATATTAGCTTAATCGGAGAAGGCTTCACCGCCTTAATCCTACCTTGGTTGGGCTTTAGTTTGCTAGTTGGGCTACTGGCTGGGGTATATCCTGCCTTTATCCTCTCCGGCTTCCGCCCGATTCAAGTCCTCTCGGGGCAGAAATTAAAGTTGAAAGGGCAATTGCTTCGGAAAGGCCTAGTCGTAGCTCAGTTCACTGGGGTGGTTGTATTGGCAGTTGTCATGATGGTGATGTACAAGCAGGTCAATTTTATGCTCCAGCAAGATTTGGGTTTCAAGGATGAGCAGGTCCTAACGATTCCACTCAACTACCATGAGTCCTGGCGTCGTGTCGAAGCGATGAAGCAAGACCTTCAGGCCTATCCTGGCATCGAGGTCGTTTCTTCAGCTTCTAGCTTCCCCGGAAATAACATAGAGAACTATACCATCGAATTGGCAGAAAGGGAAAATGCCTACTTCAGCCCTGACTTTGCCTTTGTAGACTATGACTATGCCGACCTACTGGGCCTAGAAATGGTGCAAGGCCGCTTTTTCTCCCGAGACTTCCCTTCTGATACCATCGGCGGTTTTGTGGTGAACGAAGCCTTCGTAAAGCGCATGGAGCTAGAAAATCCAATCGGCCATCGCATGCGCCTGCCATGGCACGAAAACTGGGGTAAAATCGTTGGCGTGGTCAAAGACTATCACCACCAAGGTCTCGACGCGGAAATCGCCCCCTTGGCATTATTCGCCTTCCCGATGTACCGTCCTACCTCCGCCATCAGTATTCAAGCAGAGAATTGGCCTACTACCATCGCTCACATCAAAGAGAAATGGCTTTCCGTGGAGCCTAATCACCCCTTCCGATATGAGTTCCTAGATGAATCCTTCGCCGCCCAATACCAGCAATACGAGGAATTGAGTCAAACGATGCTCTATAGCGTTGTACTAACCATCCTGGTAGCGATCCTCGGCTTATTAGGCCTCTCCACCTACATGGCTCAGCAAAAGACGAAAGAGGTCGGCATCCGCAAAGTGCTAGGTGCTTCCGTGGAGCAATTGATCGTCCTCCTTAGCCGCCAGTTTGTGATCTTGGTGGGTATCGCCAGTGTAGTCGCTATTCCGCTCGCCTACTGGCTCTCCACCCAGTGGCTGCAGGACTTTGCCTACAGCGTAGCGCCTTCTCCTTGGCCCTTCCTTGTGGCTATCCTCGCCGCCTTGACAATTGCCGTCGCTACGGTGGCGATCCAGGCTTTGCGCGTGGCTCGGGCGAATCCGGTGGAGGCGCTGCGGGCGGAGTGATGTGGGGATGAGTTTTTTAGTTTGGAGGTGGGCTTTGTTTTAGTCAGGAGACTGGAGGGCTGGGGCGTGGCTTTGTGGTTAGTCGGGAGACTAACCACGGCTGTTTTCAGTCCAAAAATCCGGGATCTTTAATGAATTCATAAAAGATCGAAGAGGGGAAAGTGTATCCCTTCTGGAGCTCCCAAGAAGATTCATCGAGTGGCTTTCTCTCCTTTACCTTTTTAGCAATGAATTCTCCCTTATTGTCGTCAATCAAGATATGTAGAATGATTTTACTGTCAATCGTGGAATCCCCACTGAGCAATAGGAATTCTTTTCCGTCTACTTCGGCTTTTTTTCTCTTTAATACTTTCATATTATCTAAAAATGATAGTCAAAAATCATAGGTGCCGTTTAAGTTTGGTGTGGCAATAATGTCATTAGGGGCAACACTAGAGAACCCCTTATCTGTAGCCATTTTTTCAGTAAATGTCTGAAGGGCTGTGGATGGACGCTAAGTACCTTTCTAAATCCGGTTTTTTATTCCTCAGATATCTACAGTTGTTCCATCATTGAGATCTTCTTGATAAACTATCTTTCCATCCAGTAGAATGCCTTGTTCTGTGACATACTCCTTTTGATGCTCTTCTAGGAGAACACTGCCTTCAAATTGTTCCACAAGAGTCTTGACTTCTCGTAAGAAACTATTGAATCTAGGTGTACACTGGTAGGCCCAGTATCGATTGTCTAGCGGAGGATCAAAGGTTTGGCAATCAGCCCAGGTGTCTCCATTTAAAATTGTAATAGGCAATTCTTCCCACCATATGTTCGAACTGGAACTAATCCCAATCCAGATTAAGGCGTCATCAACACCGGGACCCTGGAGATCATCATAGTACAGGTTTATCTCGTTGTTGAAGTTCATAACCGCTTGACTTTTATGGCTAATCGCGGCTCTGTGTAGTCCTGGATTAGATGACTTTTCTGAGGGAAGGAAGAAGAGTCTTTCCAATCCACAGTTCTCATCCCACACACCGACATGTAACAATTTCAATGGATGATTCTTGTCAGGATCTTTCTTGAATTCTGCTCTCCTTGATTGTACATATTCATCAATTGATGCTAAACTTTCAAGACCATTAAACGAAAATAGACCAAATTGCAAACCTCTTTTCAGGAATACTTCATCAAACTCCAAAATTCTATCCATGAAGTTTTCACGGTGGATATTAAATGAGAACTCATAAGTGAAGGAGGGGAGGTGTTTAAGGTATGTTGTCCAATATTTTTTCATGTTTCCTAAAGTATAAAAACGATGTCATTTACTATTTCGAAACGAAGCAAACCACTAGCGTTCTCTATGTGTATCTCTTTCAGCTCATTAAGATTACTTGCAACATCGGAATTACTATT
Organism: uncultured Lewinella sp.; assembly: GCA_913057785.1. Classification (GTDB taxonomy): domain Bacteria; phylum Bacteroidota; class Bacteroidia; order Chitinophagales; family Saprospiraceae; genus DT-111. The sequence goes on from CAJXPD010000106.1 coordinate 12,630, forward strand.
AAAGATAGTTTGAATTTGATTCCTCAGAGCCTGTGCGGAGGAATTGTACATCAAAGAATTAGTATTTAAAATCTTTATTTTTACGATCTTATCCAAGTTAGTAGGCTCTGAATTAAACTGCTTGGCCGCTTTCTTGAGGTTGTCATTGAAAGCTGAGTTTGATGCTCCAGTGTAAGCCTTATATTGAAAAGAAATACCATCCGTTAAATTGACAATATCACCGTCTTTGGCAATATCCTCCAACTTAACCATCTTACCCTCCCCTATAAGCCTAACGGCTTCGTTTAACTGCTCAAGCGTTCCAGGGTTGTCCCTCACAGTTGCTGCCAAGCCAGGATTCTTAATGAAGGGTACTAGCGCTTCAGGGTTCTTGTAATTAGGAGAAGCAGCTAATTTATAGATCTGCCCAAGTAAATCAGTTTCTACATTATAAATGTTCCACTGAAACGTATAAACTTGTGCTTTGATGGTATACTCTCCGATTTCTATTAGATCCTCGTCAGAAATTCCTCTAAGCTTCAGTTCATTTAAAGCAGCAATGAAGAACTCTAAATCCGTTTCTCCAATGGTAGTGGCAGAAAGTAATTTATCGATCTCTATGAGAGTAGTTACATTTTTTCTTAGAAGATCAGACCCAGGTGACTCATCTATAGAGATTCTTTGCCAGGTCTGAACTATCCCTCCATCCCCTAAAGCCGACTCATTAAAAGCCTTCAAATAATCCCCTCCTATCTCAACCAGATCATCTGTTAATGCTGTTGCTTTTGGAAGACCTAAGCTTAGAACATCCAAAATTAATGCTGGGTTAGCCCCTGCAACAGTCAATCTATCAGCCAGACTGGTGAATGCTCTATCCAGAACAAGTATGGTGTTCGTTACCGGATCGCGATATAGGGATAGGTTCCCCTCTTTTGGGATACCTAATTCAGTAATATATCGAACTTTATCCAGATCCCCAATATGGATTAATTCCTCGGTGGGAGTATGAATCCACCTATTGGGTTGAAGGTGATAAACCTCATCTATAAAAACACCTCGGGCAATACTGTATTCTATGTTAGCACGCATTAGAATTGCCCAGAAACTCTGTTTTACATGGAAAGTAAAGTCCGATCGGAAATTTCTGAGCTTTGTTGTAATGTCGAGTGAAGCAATTTCGGCTCTTAGGTGAACCAAAAGTTTGTTCAAATTTGCGGCATTGACCGCTTGAGTTGCTTGAGCTAATCTCTCCGTTGTCTTTGTTAATGCTGACTTTAATTGCTCCAGTGTCTGGGCACGCGTATCTGGATTAGGAGTATTGTCAACTATGTATTTCCAGGTCTGCTTGATTTTTTGAGGACTAAAGGCTTTTATTCCTGAAGCACTGGTACTGATTAGGCCACTAATTGAAGCTGCTGCTAAGGCCAAGCCAAGCTCATCCCAGATTCGTTGAAGATCTTGACTTATTAGTGGATGACCACTAAGATCAATATTGTAGCTACTTGGAGCAAAAACAAACATATCAACAGCTCCATAAACGCCATCAACCACACTCAGTACCTTCCATCCGATCGAAACTGTTGAAGATCCAAGAGTTACAGGTGCAGCGGCTAAAGCCACAATGTCAGCAATCACTCTAAAGCGATGGTTGAAGAGAGCACTATTCATTTTCCTGAAATACCATTCAGCCCAACAGAAAGGAACTACTAGATAACTTTGTTCCGGAACTGTTATTGATGATCCTCCTGGCATATCGAATGTTGCATCATATGAAAAATAGAGTCCAACATATTCGAAGGGAGTTCCACGTGTATTAATCCAGGTCAGGTGGCTTTCAGGTTCAGCTAGGGCTGGAGTATCAAGGTGGGCTGATTTCAGCAGTATTTTGGGCTGTCCTTGAGAATCCACGAAATCACGGCGATAATAATGTTGGGTGCCTAGGGTTGGGTTCTTTGCGATAAAGTGGGCATTGTCCGAATAGCCGTTAACACTGCAAAAATGCCCTCCGGTTACCCACGTATTACAAAAGACACTGTGAGATGGATCTTCTTTAGATCGCTCTAGAAGCATTTTTGCCATTGTGTTGATAAAGTATTCATAGCCGAAAGGACTGTTCCCTTGCCTTCGCCAGGAATCCCTCATCTTTGACTCGATATGATAGTAGAGTTCAAATTTATTGGCTGCAAATAAGGCTAAGATTTTCTGGTAATCTTTTGCTGGTGTAGCAGATAAAATATAGTTAAATATGTTCTCCTCTTCTTTTCCTGACAAGCCAAATAAGAATTTCCCATTGAGTCCACTATGTTGTAGCACCTTGAGTGCTTTGATCCGGTTTTCAACTGATAAATATTGAAAATAACAAGGGTCCTCCTGCCAATTCTCAAGGTAACCAAGTAAAGTATTGGCTCCGTTTTCATCTTCAGTTAGACTTTGAAAGAAAGCATCACTATAATTACCGTTGATAAAGTCCTTGTATCGCTTATAGATGGAAGCATCCTTATCTTTCCATCTGTTGAATTCTAGCTCACTAAAGATTTCTGCTTTCGTGATTTGATCATTTGCCTGGGAGTGAAGACTTTCCACCTCGAACGTTTGAAGGTTTAATCTTCTGTATACTCTCTCCATCTCTTGCAGTAATCGCTCTGCCGTCACATCGTCTGTCAATTTATCTTGACAATACTGAAATAGCTCAGGATATTTAGTGACTTGATGGGCATGAACAAATGCAAAGAGGGATGATTTATTGCCACAACCTGTGGCGCTGTAGATCTTTTCAAGAAATAGCTGTGATAGGGGTGAATACGAAGGGTAAGACTGTCCATCAATTTCTCCTTGAATTTCTAGGTTTTCAATGTTTAAGAAATCAAAGGTTTTCCGAGTACCTACTGCATAATATTGTTCACTATTGATCTCGTTTTCATTTATCTCGAGTTTATCGAAGGAGACAATACTTAGTTTATATTTTAAGCTGTAACTTTCGAAGCAAGGGACACCAACGATGGCCCTTTTTTCACTGGACGACAGTGCTTTAGTGTAAATATCAGGGTAGGGTAGGTCATTACTGTCTTTATAACCCGCAAATCCCCCTTGTTCGTTACATACTATAGAAGTCTTATAAAACTTGTTTCCAATCTTAAATGCTCTCAGACTACCGAAGGGATAGATTTCGAATCGAGAATAACAGTCTGATCCTACATTGATTTCATCTCCAGTATTGAATACTACTCCATCAACTTCAGGAGGTAAAGTGATGGGACGCCCAGATGGACTGACAAAAGTTAAGGTGCCGTTACTATTGCGGTAGCTATCAAAGAATGAAATATTGTTGACGATTAGAGACTCCCCCTCCTCATCCCCATCAAACAAAGTCCAATTCGCTGCTGGATTATGTATCAAATCCCATTGATATTTCTGCAAGTGGATTCCCATTGCATAATCCATCAGATTGTCCGTTTCTCCGGGGGTGAGATTGGGGAAATCGTGGAAGGAGTGATCGAGGCGATAGGCGCCATGGGCCAGCTCATGGGCAATGGTTTTGATGTATTGTTGTTCGGAGCCTTGGTTGTCGTGGTAGATGAAGCCGAAATGTTTCTTTTGGGGCATGTAGCCCAGTTTTTGGGGGTGTTCTGAATCTTCTACGAGAAAGAGGTAGTAGGTATCCTCTTCGATGGTATTGTCTGCCTGGAAGCGATTGCGGATGAGTTGCATCTCGATGTTGTAGTTGGCGAGGAAGCCGGAGGGGACCGAATCCAGTAGATTGTCAAATGCTGAGATGTTGAGGCCGGGGTGGATTTGGAGTTCGACATTGACAACGGCCTGGGAGAAGATGCTTTGTAGTCGGGCGCTTAAGGTGTCGATGTTGTGCGGGTATTGTGTGCCATTGACGGGGACGAGGACCACCTTGAGTGGAATCGGGTCGTAGCTGATCAAGCTGAGTTGTCCTGCAATATGTACTAGGTCTTGTTCAAGGCTATCCTGGTAGGGTTGTAGGGCATAGATCCTCTCCGTTTGTTGGTGTCCGGAGCCATTGAGATGTAGGTGGCGGGAATGGGGTAGGGGAGATTCGGTGTGGGAAATGTCTTGCTTGAGTTGATTCTTAAACTGTATCGCTTCTGGAAATGGGTTTTGTGAAGGGGCTTTAGCCTTTACGGTGGCCGTTCCCTGGCTAGGAATAGATTGCCAAGGCACCCAATAGTCTGTGCCAGCGATCGGAATTTTATGGTAGAGATCAGCTTGAGCGAGGTGACGGATGGTATCGAAACCGAACTGCTGCTTATCCAGCGCGGCGAAATTAACGCGGTAGTCGGCGTCGTATAGCGCTTCCATAGCCTCTTTAAGCTTATCTATGGCCGCCAACATTTGGGCTTTGCAGTCTTCGAACTCAGTAGCGCTCTGGGCGGCTTTCAGGCAATCCAACGCTTCCTGTATAGCTTTGATGGCATCAGGAGGTAGATAGGGGAAGTGTTCCTCCAAATGCAATAGGTTCTCCAGTACATTTTGACCGTTGGCTAGGTAATCCTCGATGTCTTCGAGCTCTCCTAGGAAATCGGCTGCATCTTCTAGGATAGATTCGACCTCTTCTAGGCCAGCATCGAGGATTTCTAGGGCATTTAGGATACTGTCAATAGTGGCAGCTAGGTCTTCACTGATTATAGCCAGCCCAGCTCCAGTTACCTCCATCTTGCCTGATACGAGACGGCAATATTCATCCACCTCGATATTGCTGAATTCAACATTCACGCGAGCTTGCTGCAAGTAGGGGACAAATACATAGCCTTCGCCTGAAAATCGACCTCTCCCCTTGATATCTTGGACAATCACCTGAAAGTCATGAGCGTGTATCGTGTCTTCGATCTGGATTTCTTGGATGAGTTGATGGGATTGGGAGGGAATGCTTGGATCAGTGGCAGTACCGCAAGCATAGGCTAGTTCTTCCTCAGGGAGTGGCAGGCATCCTTTTCCAAGGAAAAAAGGGACGGGCTGGGAAGTTGTGGGCGGGCAATCACTTAACAGCGCTTCCACTCGTAAGTAAACGATGCCATCCGCAGGTAAACCTTGGAGTTGATAAAAGGTGTCAACAGTGGGAAGTGCTTCAAATCCCGGGAGTAGCTCCTGAAACTGGCTGTCTCTAGCCACGCTTAGTACATAGGTTTCGGCGGAAGGAAGACTATTCCAAGCGGTAGTGAAATCTGGCGCCTGGGGTTTAGTGATCTCTAGGGCGAGTGTACAAGGATCATTAGGAGTATTGGCAGTATTGCCTGAAGGGGTAGCTCCATAGGTGAATTGCACCAGCTCACTATGGCCTGCATTGGTGAAATGATGTTGTTCTAATAGATCTTCCACTTGTACTTGTATCAGGTAGTTAGCGCCGGGCAGCAAGGGAGGAGCATCTAAGCCATATAAAAAAGTAGTGCTTGGCCCGATCACTTGTTCAAATATGGGTAGCGTCTGTTGTCGTACTTGCGTAAGGGATAAGCCTGGTCTCATTTCCCATAAGCTCAAAGTGTATTGGATTGGAAAGTTGCCAATATGTTGGGGCACCCATTGGATGAGAAGATTTTGGGCTTCTGTAGCTTCTATTGCTCCATAGGGGGTCAGGATCTGTGGCGGTAAGAGCTCGGCCATTTCTACTACCCGACAACTCTGATTGGATATGGGGGCGCCCTGAAAACGTTGATAATCTAGTACTTCGACACAGATATTGTAAATGCCTTCCGGCAATCGACCTCCACTTTGACTGAATTGCATGGGATCAATACCCTGGAACTCTAGCTGTTCCGGTAGGAAATAATCGATCAGCTCAGCTCCTGTGAGTTGGATCAGGATACCATAGTCCAAAAGAATAGGGGGAGGAGAAATATCGGTTCTGGTCCTAATGCTTATGCCTTGGCCACTAATCGAAAAGCGAAGTCGAACCGGGTAGGCTTGTTCATCTTTGTCATTTAGAATGAGATTCAATTGCAGCGGGCTGGGAATAGTCTGCGTCAGGTCCTCTAGATAGGGAGTCATTGGGGCCTGTAGCTGTAGAGAAGCGTCCACTGCGTAGGGCTGGGCCAAAAGGAGGCCCAGCCTTAGCCAAACTAAGGTAAAAGAGAGCGCGATTTTTTCCATTGATTTCGGATATATGCACTTCTTAATCGAACTAATCGGGAAAAGGTAACCGCGAGGAGGGAAGTTTTTTTAAAATTTTTGATGAAATGCTTAGGCCATGGCTGGCGGTTGGTGGGATACTAAGCGCAACAGCCTTAGCCTACCCATCCAAGGTGTTAAATGTCAGTAGGTTGCAATTTAGTTTGAGTTGTTGCCGTTTTACTATCATTATTATTATTTGTATAACCAAAAACCCTGTCAAATGAAAAAACTAAGCCTACTGCTAGGTATTTGCCTAGTAGCGCTCACCGCTTTCATCGCTCCTAATTCTACTAAAGAGGCACAGTTCAAAAGCTTTATTGCCGACTTACCAGCGCTCGACTTTCCATTTCAGGTTGGCATCGAGGATATGACCAAACGTTACGGGTTCTATGAGTCTATGTCAGATGAGGAATTGGAGATGAGATATCGCAAAATGGATCAGTTCCGAGATTTCCTTCCCGAAACCTGGATTCGTTTCTCTCGCCTTGGGCCACCACTAGTAGAGCCGTTAGCAAAAATGCAAGTTTCGGAAGATGTGGTTGGAATCGTGTATACCACCTTTCGCGATCGCCGATTTCGTGGGGAGAATGCTTTCCTAATCATGCTCTTTGATGATCAAGGAAAACCGATTGATCACAGTAAAAATGCCAAGAAGAGCAAAAAGAGAAATTGGTTTCCAGCCAATAAGCCAGATATCATGGGGTATGCCTTGGCCTACCATGGAGTAGTCAATACACAAACCGTTAGGCTGGAAGAGGATGGGCGAGTTTCATTAGAAGTGTTCGAAAACGTTTGGGCCAAGGATATCGACGAACATGGCACTTGGGAAAACGAGATCACTGGCTATAAGGCGGTATCTACGGAGGAACTTTTCATCAACAGCAAAGGCCAGATCAAAAAATCATCCAATAGCAAATTGGTGAAATCTGCCAGAGCATCTATCCACTAGCGTGCTCTTTCGTACTGGATCTAAATAGAGCGGGCGGGAATTGATCAATTCCCGCCCGCTCTATTTCATCTTATTTGCGTTTTAACGTGTCTCTTCTACCTCATCTGAAGAGAAATCAATTTCATCTTTATTCCTTCTCTTCCGCTTCCGCTTGGGTTTGTCTTCTCTGGTACGACGAGGTCGATCCACCTTCACCTTCCGGACTCGGTTAGGCATTCGAATGACCGATCGGGTGTTACTTGGAAGGCTTTCATTATGTCCCCGATTCATGGCGGTTACGACATAGGTATAAGCCAGATCGACTTCAGTATCGGCATCGTAAATGACATACTTCTTTTTGCCTTCATTCATCCCGGAGATGTGGATTATATTAGTAGGATCCTCAAAATCTCCTGCGGTTTCGTCATTGAATCGATAGACCACATAGTAGGAAGGTAGATTTTCTAAATCTTCTTTGCTGGGACGCCACCTGATCTTGACACGCTCAAGACGAGGCTTGTAGGTGATCTTGCGAAGTCGCGGCTCTTTCTGTCGTTTAGAAAAACCCTCTTCATCTTCCGGAATGAGTGCGGGGGTTTGGTAAAGACTTTCAACTTGATCCTTTAGCCCCAAACGATTTCCCAGGATGGCCCGTGAACTAAAGTAGGCACTCCCTTTACAAACATAATTTCCTCGATTCAATTCAACCTGGCGCGCAATTTCCGTAGGGTCTTGCCAAGCTGGATCCGGATTATCGCCTACTTTATAGGCGGCATGACCAATGTATAGGTGCGTGGCACTTACTCGACTGCTCCACCAATCCAACAGCACTTCATAATCGGCAGGTTCAAAGCCAATATGCCAATAGATTTGTGGGATGATGTAGTCGATCCAAGCATTTCGCGTCCACTTCAATACATCTGCATATAGATCATCAAAGGTAGTTACACCCGCTCTGGTATCAGATCCGAGGTCATCCCGATCCTTGTTCCGCCATACCCCGAAAGGACTGATTCCTAGTTTAACGTAAGGCTTTAAGGCTTTGATCCGATTCGAAACCTTCTCGATCATCAGATCCACATTATTCCGACGCCAGTTTTCGATCTTGGAAAATCGCCCTGGAGAGGCCATGTAAGTGGTGCTATCTGGAAAAGGAACGCCCCGGATAGGATAAGGGTAGAAGTAGTCGTCGAAATGAATTGCATCTACATCGTAGTTTCTTACGACCTCAGCGACAACTTCTGTAACATGTTCTCTAACCGCTGGTATACCTGGATTGTAATAGAATCGATTGCCGTATTGCACTAGCCAATCTCGATGGGTGTTAAATACGTGGCTGGCAGCTAAATTAAAGGTATCTAGATTCATCGTGGCTCGGTATGGGTTGAGCCAGGCATGAAATTCAAGCCCTCGTTTGTGTGCCTCTTCGACCATAAAGGCCAAAGGGTCATATTCTGGTTGAGGAGGAGTACCTTGATTACCGGTAAGGTAGGTTGACCAGGGTGCGTATTCTGAGGGATAGAAAGCATCGGCAGCTGGTCTTACTTGAACGATAACAGCGTTGAACCCCAATCTTTTATATTGATCCAGTAGGTTTTTGAAGTCTTCTACCTGTGGAACTTTTCTCACCGTAGGCTTGCGAGGGTAATCAATGTTAGCAACAGTGGCTACCCAAACAGCTCTAAACTCTCGCTTGGGGGTAACTGGATTCCAGTCTTGTGTTTTTGTCGTTGTAGGCAGTAGAAATAGTAAAGAAGAAAGAAGCGCCACCATTAATGAATAGCCCCCTTTATCATAAGTAGAAAATGCACTTTTTAGCGGAATGCCTGAATTTTCATTCATTGGTGTGTGTTGTGTGATTTTAGCAGCAAAATTGACCTAATCCAAGGTGGTATGCAAATTTTATACTTAAAATATGCCTGTGCCACCTAGGGTTAGGAAGTGGTTCTACGCTAAAGTTTTTACTAACGTATATAATGGGGAGTTTAGTCTAAATGGGGCTTTTGTTAAGTGGTAGAGATATAGCTAGGCTCTGCATTCTTCTAAGAGCCAAAACTTATTTATGACATTTCTGGTGCCAGAAATCTTGGTATGCAAATGATCCAATTTCTCATTCAGTCCACTTCTAGTATAGGCTGCAGCCTGGTGCTTTAGCAATACCAATTTTTTAGCAAATCGCAAGAAATTGGTATAGCCCTTTTTCTGTTCAGTCGTCATCTTCTTATTTCGCATAACATAGATACGGAAAGTCTCGATCAATGCCAATAGCGCCTCAGCATCTTTTAATGCGTAGTAGGTGCGTAAGAGCAAGAAGGTAGTATTTAGGTGATACTTAACGTCTGTGAACTGGACCAAGAGTAGCACCGAAAGTGCCTCATTGTATAATTTCTTGTTGTAATATAAATGGGCCAAGTTATAATTGTAGGCATTTTCCTGCCGTTCGACCAGTAGTTTTTCTTTGTAGGTTTGGATGAAGTTTTCCGTCCATTCAAATTCCTTCAGACTGCAACCTAATGCAGTGATGTTCTTGTAGTTCCACTCTGATAAAATGCCATTATCTAAGATCAAACCGGCCTTCAACCCTTGCTTGTACAACTGGAATAGTTCTCTTTGGAATTCTCTATCCCCTCCGTTGATCCTCCGAATACAATAGTTGATGGCGAAGGAGTAAAGATCTCCCTGTTCATCCTTACTTAGGTTAGGAATCTCGTTGGCCAGCATATACTTTAGGCGCTTGTAAGGCTGCGGGTCGTCATCTTCCTGTTCTAGACTACGGAAGATGGTATAGTACAACACAATGGGCGTGTCGTTCTCATATTCCTGCCAGTTGCCTTTAATATAATCTAGCAATTCCTGTAGAAAGTGGAATTTGTAGGCCGTATTCATCATCATCACATTGGCCTTGATGTGGCAGCTGTGTCTAAGTTTCTCCAGGATATAGTAGCGATCTAGGTTGTCAATCATACTTTGTAAGAGAGTCGGTTTTGATCGATCCTCGTACAAGGCCCCATGATATCCCATGGTTTTGTTGAGCTTAAAAGCAGTATGATAGAGGTGTCTGTCCTTGCAAGAATGCTTGTTCAAATCCTTTTCCAGCAATTTGCCACGATTTTTCATCAAATCGAACTGATTGCTGTCATAGGCGGCTTCAATGGTTAGCAATTGACCCTGAAAGGGGGTATCCTCAAATCGACGATAGGCCAGAAAACTATGATATAGCTTCTTGAGATAAGACATTACGTTATGAAGGCGCTGTTCGTCATACTTATCACTCGGGAATAGTCTCTTAAATACTTTCGGCTTATCCAAGGTACCATTAGGACGCTCCAACCATTTTTCAATCACATCTAAGAGCTGTACGGTCTTATCATGCTTGTTGAAATAAGGAGAGTGAACAAATAGGTGAAATTTTTCTTTTTCTTTGGCAGATAGGGCTCCAATATACTTGACTAATCTACTCTGTTCCATGCAATTTGGCTGTTTTGAAAGGTGTATTGAGACCAGTTTTGAGTAGCGAAATAGCAACTAAAGCGTTGTCCGACAATTTGTTGTGGAGGGAAGTGTTGTCGTCTTTGAGTCAGAAAGATAGAAAAATGTACTAAAATATAAAAATGCTGTCAGGTACTTTTGTATTGTAGTTATTCACAATATGACTACTTTACTACTAGCAATTATTTCCCTTTTGAACAAATCAAATTCCTCAGCTCGGAATAATCTCTAATTCGACACCTAATGGTGTAGTGAAAAATCTGCACCCCTAAGAAAGAAATTATAATCTCATGAGTACCTAATCGAAAAGGGTATCGCCACCGGCGATACCCTTTTTATTTTACGTCGAATCTGATTAATTGTTACTCTGATCGGGAGGACTTATACGTTGCGATGCGAGCTTAAAGTGTTAAAATTGGACCTTTTGTTAGGATAGAAGTTGCTTATAAACCTGCTTCTGTAGATCAGTTTTAATTGTGGTTGTTTAGTTTAAAGGTTTGATAATCAGGAGAAAGTGTTGGTTGAGAGAAACTTGATTTGCCACAGCCCGAAATGAAAATGTACTTAATTGCATGAGAACTATCCGCGATATTTGTATTGTGATTAAAAATAATAGGTTTTTAATCTTTACTACTAGCAAATTGTAATACCCAACTTTAACTGAAAAGAAACGGGCTAAGCCCAAAAGATACAAATTATAATCTCATGAAAGTTTCCAGAGGATGCCCGTTGGCATCCTCTTTTTTTATGCCTGGACGTCAGCATCCACTCATCAGCATTTGGTCAAACGGTCACTTCTCCTCGAAGGTCATTTCGGAATGACCTGAATTTTCTAAGAAATAGACTTTTTTTTGAAAAAACAGATGCAGTTGCTGGAGAGTATGTAATTCGAAGCTTCTTCTTTATATTCAGTTTTAGTATTTACTTTTTTGTTTAAAGTGTTGATTATTAATTGAATGTGTGTTTTAGGGTGTATGGTATCTGTACAGTGATTCTGTAAATTGTACTATTTAAATGAAGAAAGGTGAGCGATATTTGAAGTGTGATTAGGTGGACAGTAATTATGGTGCTTTTTCACCGAAGATCACGATAGAGATGTAAAAGACATCTTTACTACTAACAAATTATAGTCCAAAAAAAATGCAGGCCCTGTAAAAAGGTTGCCTGCAAATTTTGAATTCATTCAGACAAAGTTCTGTTTCAGATAAAGATTTTTGGATATCGATGGATATCCTTTTTTGGTATGTAGATAGCCTCTCAAAGCTCTTTAGAAAACCGGTTAGTTCCTAGCCGGTTTTTTTTTACCTTTGCCCGAATTGATGCAAATATATTAATTTGTCGGCAAATGAAAAAACATTTAGTTGCGCCATCCCTACTCGCCGCGAACTTTTCCCGTTTAGAAGATGACATCAAAGTAGTCAATGAATCCAATGCGGATTGGTTTCATGTAGATATTATGGATGGTCACTTCGTACCCAATATCTCTTTCGGTCCCATGATTGTGGAAGCCATCAAAAGGAAAGCTGAACGCCCTTTAGATGTGCATTTAATGATTAGCCAGCCAGAACGTTATATTGAGCGCTTCCGAGATGCTGGCGCTGATGTAATTACCGTTCATTATGAGGCTTGTCCACACCTGCATCGGACTATTCAGCAAATCAAGGAGACCGGGGCCAAGGCCGGCGTGGCTTTGAATCCACATACACCGGTGCATTTGCTAAAGGATATCATCGAGGACCTTGATCTGGTACTGATCATGTCGGTTAACCCAGGTTTTGGTGGGCAGAAGTTTATTTACAATTCCCTATTGAAGATTCGTGAAGTCAAGGACATGTTAGTTAGTCGCAATGCCAAAGCCTTGATCGAGGTGGATGGGGGAGTAGGTTTGCAGAATGCACAGAAAATATTGGAAGCAGGAGTAGATGTCCTAGTGGCAGGAAGCAGCGTATTTAAGTCAGACAATCCTAGCCAAGCGATTCAGCAGTTGAAGGATATTGGACATGAGGTGGGAAAGATGGTGTAGTGCATTTTACAGAACTGTATAATAGAAAACGATTTGATGTTAAGGCCCTGGCCTTTTTGATAATACGAGAAATAGCTTTGCTTTCTTTACGTTGTAGAACCTAGGAAGTCAACGCTTTTATAAATACGGATGGATGAGATTTTGGACCAGTACCCTAGTATGTTTGCTTTTTACCCAGTGGATTTTTGCTCAAAGTACTGCTACCATTAGCGGTACGGTGAAAGATGAAAACAATGCGCCGATTGAGTTTGTGACCGTCTACCTGGATAGTACCAGTGTAGCGACAGAAACGGCCCAAAATGGGCGTTACAGTATTTCTATTCCAGCTGATAAGCCCTTGGTATTGGTATTTTCCCGTATTGGTTTTAAAGAAGCCCGGACCAATATCTCTCCCATGCCAGCTCGCAGTTCTCGCCAGATTGATGTTACACTGGTATCCAGTAGTTCAGATATTGAGGTAGTAGTGAAAGAAAGTAAGATTCAGGATGCAGGGATCATTAGAGAAGGGGTAGAGCAAATCAAATTGTTACCCTCAACGACTGGTAACCTGGAAAGTGCCCTGCCACATATCGCACTAGGTACAAGTGGAGGAACCGGCGGGGAATTAAGTTCCCAATACAATGTGAGAGGGGGTAATTATGATGAAAATTTGGTCTATGTTAATGATTTTGAGATCTACCGTCCCCAGTTGATTCGAGCTGGACAACAAGAAGGACTAACCTTTCCGAATATCGACCTAATCCGTGACCTATCTTTTTCCTCTGGCGGATTTGCTTCAAAATATGGGGACAAGTTATCCTCAGTTCTAGATGTAAAATATAAACGACCTGATAGCTTACGGGCCTCACTCAGCATGAGTTTCTTGGGTGGGTCGGCACATGTTGAAGGGAGTACCAGGATAGGTAATGATTCCTATCGAAAGCTTCGTTACTTGGTTGGTGCACGTTATAAAACCACGCAGTACTTGCTAGGTACCTTAGACGTGAATGGAGAGTACACGACTGACTTCTCCGATATCCAAGCTTACGTCACCTATGATCTCACAAGGGATCTACAGTTAGGTATCATGGGGAACATCAATCGTAGTGTTTATCAACTTGTCCCAAGAACTCGAAGTACAGCACAGGGTTTGATTAGCTTTGCCCTGGAGTTGTTCTCAGTATTTGAAGGACAAGAAGTAGATGACTTTACTACACAAATGGGAGGCGTCTCGCTCACCTATATCCCAGACCGTGACCGGAATCCCTATTACTTAAAACTTCTAGCATCGCGCTTTCAGAGTGATGAAAACGAACGGATAGATATTATTGGCGATTACAGTTTACGGCAGATCGAATCTGATCTTGGCAGCAGCAACTTTGGCGAGGTGCTAGCTGAATTGGGAACCGGTACTCAGCATCAATATATCCGTAACTTTTTAGATATCCGCTTAACCAACGTAGAGCATAAAGGAGGCATCGAGTTGCAGTTGGATCCTGATGATCCAGAAGTGACGAGTAGCCATTTTATTCAATACGGTGCTAAATTTCAGCGCGAAGAGATTGATGATTGGATCAACGAATGGGAACGACTAGATTCGGCCGGTTATTCCCTGCCATACAATGATGATGCAGTTGAAATCTTTACGGTACTGAAAACTCGTAATCGACTGAATTCTAACCGGTTTAATGGGTACTTGCAAGAAACCTTCACCTGGCGTAAGGAAAGCGTAGCGGAAATGCAGTTCACTGCTGGTGTTCGCGCCTCCTATTGGGATCTGAATAAAGAATTCATTTTTGCACCTCGAGGTCAATTCCTGTATAAGCCACTGGGAGGGGATGGAGATGTATCTTATCGTTTGGCAGGCGGATTGTACTTCCAGCCACCATTCTATCGAGAGATGAGAGGTTTTGATGGAATAGTGAATACCGATTTGCGCGCTCAAAAGTCCGCGCACCTGGTAGCAGGTATGACTTACGATTTCTATATGGGTAAGCGAAACCCCAAGAAATTTAGATTTATCGCGGAGGCCTATTACAAGTCGCTTTGGGATATGGTACCTTACGAAGTCGAAAACGTGCGAATCCGCTATTACGCCAATAATGATGGCAGAGGGTACGTCACAGGAATCGATTTTCGCTTAAACGGTGAATTTGTGCCTGATGCTGAATCCTGGATCAACCTTTCCTTTCTAAGAGCCAGAGAGCGCCTGAATGGGGTGGATCATCGGGGATTTGTCAGAAATACCAGGGAATCCGTTGAAGTTGAGGATGTTTCCAGACCAACGGATCAATTCATGACCATGTCCATGTTCTTCCAAGATTACCTTCGCAAGAACAAGAATGTCAAAATGCATTTGAACTTTACGTTGGGAACCGGCCTGCCGTTCGGTATCCCAAATAATAATATAGATCTACGAAACCCCTACCGCTATACGGCTTATCATCGAGTAGATATTGGATTCTCCGTATTGCTTTGGGATCAAGAACGTAGAAACCGGCGCCCCAATCACTGGTTGAACTTCACACGAAATACCTGGCTCAGCCTGGAGATATTCAATCTCATGCAGGTACAGAACCAGGCAGGCAATACTTGGATCAAAACCATATTGGAGCAACAGTATGCCATCCCTAATTTTTTGACCACAAGACGGATTAACTTACGTCTAAGAATGGATTTTTAAGCTTGGCCCGATTAAATCCAAGCTAGATCACTATCATTTGTCCAGCAAATCCTTTACTTTCATTCTCTCAGGAGGCGGATCAACGGATCGACAACTAATTCCAGAACTCACTAAGATCGCTGGCGCATCAAGTCTTTTATGGCTTGACCTACACTCGGAGAAAACACACAATATCTTATTCAGAATTTGTCTTACTAAACTCTAGAAAAATGGCTGCTGACCGGAAATCTGGTAGATGGACCTGGCTTTGGGTGTTGTTGCTTTTGTTCGTGGCAGGCACTGCGCTACTTTCGGCCTTTGGTGTACATCTTTTCGAAAAGACCGAACAAGTGGAAATCATAGATAAACCACACCAATAGTTGATAGCGTAGGGGCAAAGGCCGTATTATTCATCATTTGATTAGAAGGAACATTGTTGGTCTTGATCCGTGCCTTGTACCTGTTTGCTTGCAATTGTTGAAAACTCAAAATATGCACCATGAAAAGATTCATGTATTTACTCTTTTGTAGTAGCATTCTATTACTGATGCCCACTCAGGGAGAAGCCTTTTTTGTACATCCTGCCAAAGATGCGATTGAGGTGGATGCGAAGACCCAAAAGAAATTGGAAAAAGCCCAGCGGAAGGAAGCGAAGGTGAAAAAGAGAATGGATAAATTGGAAAAGAAACTGGAGAAGAAAGGAATTAAGGTGAAAAGGGAAGTTTGGGATGACAATCGCTTCCGTTATGGGGTCTTGTTGTTGGGCGCGGCAATTGTGTTGGGCATCTTATCGGCTCTATTAGCCGGGGTAGGGGTGATCAATTTTATTGCCGGGATATTTGCCTTAGGAGGCGTGATCCTCATGATCTGGTCCCTGGTGGAGTATTATGGTTAACTGACAACTGACTTGACCCAAAAGAAAAAGCGCCTGTCGAAGCAGTTTGCAATCTTTAGTAAAGATTCAGCTTGGGCAGGCGCTTTCTGTATATATGCATCGTGGAGGCTATCCTAGCCTCCGGTTTCTTTCTTAAGTGCATCCAGTTGAGTAGCCCAAAGTTGTTTTTGGTCATCTATCTCATCGTCATCACAGAAGTCTGTGACCAACAATATGGTCTCTCCAGTTACTGGAGATTTCTCAATCTTGAATTCTAAGTACTCTTCCTCATCGTCTGCGTCTTCCCATTTGAAGCGGATCAATTCATCTTCAATGTCCTCTACCAACTCGGCGACTTCTTCGCTACCTTCCCAGACAAAGGTGAAGATGTTGTCTTGGATGTCAACTTCATCACAAAACCAACGAATTAATCGAGATGGGGTGGTAAAGAACTGATATAAGATGGAGGGCGATGCCCGAAAGATGAATTCTAAGCTAAATTTTACTCTTTCCATAATGGAATTGGTTAATTCAAGATGACTTCAGTGGTGAGCGGATCAAAAGTTTTGTTTACTCTTTATTACTGAAGTGATTATCCTTCAAAAGGACTATATATCAGCAATTTAGGAGTCGTCCCCACAATAAAAAGGAAAAAAATGATTTTTCCAAATTAATTTTTGTGGAAAGGGATGAGCGCCGATTAGGGATATTGTAATAGTGGGATAGGGGGGATAAACTACAAACGGAAAACTTTTCAGATATCTCGTTTGTTAGTGTTTTCTGTGTCGTCTAAGACTTGACTGGCATGTTAATTTAGCGTAACTTTGCGACCGGAAAACTTTGAACAAACCCATACATTTGACTTAATGTTGACAAGTAAAACAAAAACTAATTTGGAATCGCATTTCTTCTATTAGAGTGTTTCCAAGTTCAAATACCTATCCCAACTCTTTCCATTAGCAATTGCCAGAAAACCAGAAACGACACCAGACAATATAAGTTAACAAAAAATTATAAAGCACATTAATAGATGAGACAGCTTAAGATCACGAAGTCTATTACGAATAGAGAGAGCCAATCACTTGAGAAGTATCTACAGGAAATCGGGAAAGTGGACCTTTTGACTCCAGAGGAGGAAGTAGAACTCGCCAAAAGAATCAAGCAAGGTGATCAAGCTGCCCTAGAAAAGTTGACTAAAGCCAATTTGCGTTTCGTAGTCTCCGTGGCCAAGCAGTATCAAAATCAGGGTCTTTCTTTGAGTGATTTGATCAACGAAGGAAACTTGGGTTTGATTAAGGCCGCACAACGTTTCGATGAAACCAGAGGATTTAAGTTTATTTCCTACGCCGTATGGTGGATCCGTCAGTCGATCTTACAGGCATTGGCTGAACAATCTCGTATTGTCCGTCTTCCATTGAACAAGGTTGGTTCCTTGAATAAAATCAATAAGGCGTTTTCTGAGCTTGAGCAGGAATATGAGCGGGAGCCATCTCCAGAGGAGCTAGCGGAAATGTTGGATATTCCTACGGAAGAGGTTGAAACAACTTTAGGAGTGGCAGCTCGTCACGTGTCCATGGATGCACCTTTTGTTGAGGGTGAAGACAACTCATTACTGGATGTATTGGAAAACAATGCTACTCCAGAAACAGATCAAGCCTTAGAGTACAATGAGTCTCTGCGAAGAGAAATTGAACGTTCCTTAGCTACTCTGACAGATCGTCAATGTGATGTCATCAAACTCTATTTCGGAATTGGTGTTGAACACCCAATGTCTCTTGAAGATATTGGAGAGAAATTCGGTTTGACTAGAGAGCGAGTACGTCAGATCAAGGATAAAGCTATCAACAAGCTAAGAAGCGCCAATAGAAGTAAATTATTGAAGAATTACTTAGGTGCCTAATTAGCCTTTACACGATAAAGCGACAAAGAAAAAAAGTCGATCTAGTATGCTAGATCGACTTTTTTTCTTTGCATGGATATTGTTGATTCCCTTTAGTTGGATTCCTCTTCAACTACCTCCTCTGGATCTGCTTCCAAGATGTGAATTGGACGGTTAATACTTTCTTGTAAAGAGATGAAGGTTTCGGTGCGCTGTATTCCCGGAATCTTCTGGATCTTATCATGCAGAACCTCCCTTAGGTGCCGCGTATCTTTGCAAACAATTTTGGCGAAGATATTATACAGCCCCGTCGTATAGTGAGCCCCCACAACCTCAGGTATTTTCTCCAATTCCGTGGATACATCATCGTATAAGGAACTCTTGTCTAAGTATATGCCTAGGAAGGCGCTGATGTCATAACCCAATTTAGCATGATCCACTACCAGGTGATAACCCTTGACGATTCCCGCTTCTGCCAACTTGTTCATCCTTACGTGAATGGTTCCCCCTGAAACGTATAACTGCTGTGCGATCTCTGTATAAGCTTTCTTTGCATTCTCCATGAGAATAGAAAGGATTTGCTTATCCAGCTTATCAATTTCTTTCATGCTGTATAGTTTTGAAAAATACTAAACAAAGGTAGTTTTTGTTTTTTAATTATCAAAAAAGGCCTAGCTTGAGTTTTTATCTTTGATTTTTTTACAATAAATCATGGATATCTTTCAAAATTGGATTTTTGCCAAAACATAAGCAAAGTAGGACTGGTCTTCAATTTTTCGCTTATGGAATGGGACCACTTCACCTAAGACTTGTAGCCTCTAAAAAAACATCGAAATGAGGGAGTGAAGAGGTCTTAAGCATCTAGTAAATGACGCAACCTTGTTCCGCAAATATTGTTTTTGAACCTAGATGCCTCTAGCAATATCTTTGGGGCGCATTCAACATTAATTTACTTACATTTGTATAACTTTAGACAGCTAGTTAGCTAGGCGGGAAACACATTGATAACATTAGCTCCGTTTTCCCGTTTATAGCTATTGAAAACCATAAGAAATGCCTGAATATAGACCGAATACAAAGAGATGGAGTACTTGGCTTCCATTACTACTGGCGCTTGCCCTTGTGCTGGGGATGTTGATTGGTATGGAGTTGCAAACGGTTACCCCCACAGTAGTAATTAGTGACGCCACCGCAAGCAGTGGGCCATCCTATGGCCAAGGTAAAATCGAAGAGTTGATTCGGTATATAGAAGCTAAATATGTTGACGAAGTAGATCGAGACAAGCTCATCCAAGAGGCCATTGACAACATCTTGGAAAACCTAGATCCGCATTCCAATTATATCTCTGCTGAGCAACTCAAAGATGTGAATGACCAACTGGAAGGAAACTTCGATGGTATTGGAGTAGAATTCCTAATTGTTGAAGATACAGTTGTGGTAGTTGCCGCCTTGGCAGGAGGGCCCTCTGAGTCCGTTGGAATCTTAGCAGGAGACAAGATCGTGGAGGTGGAAGGTAAACCGATTGCCGGCTTAGACAAGACCAATCGAGACATTGTCAATTTACTGAAAGGTGAAAAGGGATCCGCAGTAAATATCGGCGTGATCCGAGGGAGCAATCCGATTGTTCAGAACTTCAATATTGTTAGAGATGAGATACCGATGCACAGCGTTGACGTTTCATATATGGCCGATCAAAAGACGGGATATATCAAGCTGAATCGGTTTAGTGCTACCACCTACGAAGAATTTATGAAAGGGGTAGAGAAGATGATCGAAGAGGATGAAATGGAAGATCTGATCATCGATTTACGACATAATCCTGGAGGTTATCTCAAGCAGGCTACCAATATCCTAAGCCAGTTATTTAAGGATAAAGAAAAACTATTGGTGTACACCAAAGGAAGATCGGTCAATCGCGACGAGTATGAGTCCACTGGTCGACCCTTTTTCGATATTGGTAACATCACAGTTCTAATTGACGAAGGATCTGCCTCCGCTAGTGAAATCCTTGCTGGAGCGATTCAGGATCATGATCGGGGCGTGATTTTGGGACGGAGATCTTTTGGAAAGGGCTTGGTCCAGGAGCAATATAAATTGCGGGATGGTTCTGCTTTACGTTTGACGGTGGCTCGTTATTATACACCCTCGGGACGTTCCATACAGAAGCCTTACGAAGATGCTAAGGAATATGACAACGACATGCAAGATCGCTACGAATCGGGAGAGTTGTCTAATGAAGAGAAAATCA
>CAJXPD010000107.1 GCA_913057785.1 uncultured Lewinella sp.
CATCAATACCAGAAAGCTTATCAACTGTTTCATAAGGTTAATGATCATAAGCGCTTCGCCTTCTTGCCGGAGAATGTGAAAGAGATGTGGAAGATTTTTGAAGCCTATATTCATTATCTAGTAATCATCCAGAAAGTCAAGCTAAGTAAGAAAGATAAACATTTTACCAAGTTCCGTCTGGGGCGGTTTTTGAATGGAACGCCTATCTATTCAAAGGATAAGCGCGGGATGAACATCCCAATCCTGGTAGTGCAAATTCTGTTCATGATCCTTCAACGAAACTACAACTCGGCGATCGATCGTATCGAAGCTATTGAAAAGTATTGTTCTCGATATTTGACCAAGGACGATACCTTCAGAAGTAACTGTTTTATCAAAATGCTACTGCAGATTCCTGCTTGTAGCTTTCATAAAGCAGCTGTAGAACGAAAGACGGCGAAGTTTCTAAACCGATTAAAGGGAATGCCTTTAGATGTGGCAAAACAGTCGCATGAAATTGAGATTATTCCCTACGAAGAATTGTGGGAATTAGTGATTGATTCACTAGAGAATAAATTTTATCGTAAGCAACCGCAAAGAGCGGGGTCAACAGCTGGTAAGGTGCATGCTTAAGTTTGACTTTGGTATCAAAAGCTAGTGGAATCTCTACTGTCTTGAGACACCAAATCCTAGAATGCCTCCTACGTTTTAAGTAAATATAACAGTCCAATTCTTTTCTTCCCTCTACCGTATTTAATATTTAGTTTACAAGGTCCAAAAGCTTTAAAAGAAATTCACACATATTTTATTTGTGATTTCGTTTTAAGGGGCAAAAGTAGCTTCTGTAAGTAATTGAAAAACAAGTATTTAAAAAAAATAAATATGTTTTAATTGCTTGTTTACTAGTTATTTGGAAGAGGTTTTTTGTCCTGGTAAGTGGCACGGTTTGTGCGTATCTTGTAGTTGTAATTAATAACCCAGTTTATAAACACAAAAACACATTTCATTATGAAACAGATTTACGGATTCCACTCTGTAGTTCAGGAAGAAAGATTTGCTAACAAAGTGATCGTAGTAGACATCATCGCCCCAAGCGCATAACTCTACTTGTAATTCCACGAACATCGATCACTGCAGTCTAATCTGCCTGAATTCTATCCCAAGTATCCCACCGATTTGAGTCTAGTAAAACCCATTTAACTACCCCTAGGGTACACGTATCCATTATTAACTAACTCAACTCAAACTCTACTTTATTATGAAGACGACCACAGAAAGAAAAAAAGGAACGACTGTAAATTTAACGCACGTAACGTTGTCAAAATTGGAACAGAAAGAAGTAAAAGGACGTGTGATTGTGGTAGATATCATTGCCCCCCTCTAGTGGGGGGCAATTTTTGCCTCTTTTGACCTACTTTTTAAGACTTAGTTTTCCACTTTAAAAGGTTTAAATCTTCCCCTTCAGCCCGTACCTCCCCCCAGGTACGGGTATTTTTTTGTCCTAAAGTGATCTGAATAGGAAGTTTTTGGGCAAAAGGACAGCCCACAGTAATCTTCATTTGGGATAGAAAAAAAGTATAGCGCAGGTCAGAACGGTTTTGATGGTCAGAATGAGTCATTCACAATCAGCATAGGAAAAGAAACGAAAGCCCGATACAAGCCCCGTAACATTTTTGAACGAACCTATGTACTAAAACACATTTGCAGCCTGCCAAACTTACGCCAGCAGACAGCCTCAAAGGATAATTTAGATATACTCCAGCACAACAAAGGCATTGATGAAATTTTAGAAAGAAACCTTGTAGGCTAGGAAAAGAGTAGAATGGTGCTAATCTCTAGTTAAGTTAGGTGCAGCTTAAAGAGCTGCTCTGCTCTTTTTCAGCGAGGATATTTCTACTGTATGAGCCAGCCTAATAAGAAGTAGGGACTCTAATGGAACAACCCAAAGAATTAATGGCTATAGTCAGGCTACCTTAACACCTTTAAATAGGTGAGACGATGGCATGCTGAGAACTAGAGTTTCCACTGTTTTAGCATAGAGTGAGTTGGCTTAATCAGCAAGACATTACTTATAAAGATGTTGCCACCTAAAATTAATAGGAGCTTCTGCGTGGATATCTGAAAGGATGCAAATAAAAGGAAGGAAAAATTGATAAAAAAAGAAGAGAAAAAGGGACGATTCCCTACGGCTTGTTTCCTTGTTTTGGCTTATTTTATGAGTGTTAAGATGTTGATTATTAGTGGATTGAGTTATTTAAAGGTAGGATTTTGTTTGAAAAAAGGGGTATTTTAAAAATGTTTTATGTCCTTTTCTGAAAGGGTTTTCGAGCCTATATTTGTGTCATGATAGATAGGAAACAAACAAATAACATTCTATCAAATACATACCGAACTCCCACCGATTTAAGTAACAAAAGAGAGCTACTACACACCAAGGCAAATTCTTGCCGTAAAGATAACGATCTGATTTGGATTTTACTAAGTCGGATTGGGAGTTATCCCTATGAAAAAGAAATGAGACCATGTTTTGAATAAGGCAGACTACCAGGGGGGAAAGCCCCCTTGGTAGATCGGTTTTTTATGGTCGACCAAAGAAATTTTTTCCTGATTACAATTTTGATAGCTTATCGAGGGTTGAGAAATCAAGCTTTTAACTATATCCCCAGTCGTCGAAGGATAAAAAGAGCCTGATGAATCGGCTCTAAAGCTCAAGGGCTGACTCGCGTCAGCCTTTTTTATGCCTCCTCCTGACTAAGGTCGGTCTGACCAAAATAGATCATGATAAAGCCGGTGATGCTCATGACCAGTTGGAATACCAGCCCTAGTAATTTCCCTCCTGCGTCCATCCACTGTAAAAAACTTAGTTTCAGTCCAACCAGATTTAGAAACAAAGCTAACAGGCCAGTTCCCGCGATGAGGAAGCCTAGAATGGTAATTATTGTCTTTGTGCTATCGGACATCTTTTTAGGTTCTACTTCTCGAAATAGACAAGCTGCTTCAAGCTTTTCTTGCCTTCGTCATTGCTTCTACAAAACTAATCTACAAGTCAATTCGTTGAATAGTAGTTGCATTCCTACAAAAGTATCTATTTTTACTTTTAGTACGGAAGGTGCCAGGTAATAATACCGTCAAGAAACACACGATAACCTAACCATAAAAGGCAAAAAAAGTTGATAGCTGTTTTGCCTGAGAACCTTTGACAATTATCCATGGTAAAGTTGATAGAATGCCCAAGAGACGCCATGCAAGGCCTCAAAACCTTTATCCCGACCGAGACAAAAGCGGCGTACATTAATCAGTTGCTACAGGTGGGCTTCGATACCATAGATTTCGGGAGTTTCGTTTCTCCCAAGGCTATTCCGCAGATGCGGGATACCGCAGCTGTCCTTTCTGCTTTAGATTTGTCTTCCACTGAATCCAAACTTCTAGCCATCGTGGCAAATAGACGTGGTGCCAATGACGCCGTACAGTTTCCTGAAATAGATTATTTAGGCTTTCCCTTTTCAGTGTCTGAGACTTTCCAAATGCGGAATACCAACTCCACCATAGAGGAATCCCTAGAGAGAGTTGAGAATATTCAGGAGATTTGCCAGACGCACAAAAAGGAGTTAGTATTGTACGTGTCCATGGGGTTTGGGAATCCCTATGGCGATCCATGGAACGTTGACATCGTCAGTAAGTGGGTAGATAGACTCGTAGGCTTAGAGATCAAAATCTTTCAGCTATCCGATACTATCGGAGTGGCTAGCCCAGAAAGTATCAGCTACCTTTTTGGCCAACTATTACCTGCTTATCCTGCTTTAGAATTTGGCGCCCACTTTCATACCACTCCGCAAGCTTGGAAGGAGAAAGTGGTAGCAGCCTATGAAAATGGCTGTCGCAGATTTGATGGTGCGATTAAGGGATTTGGGGGATGCCCCATGGCAAAGGATGATCTGACGGGCAATATGCCGATGGAAAACCTCATCAGCTTTTTCGAAGAAGAAAAAGCGTCACATGGGGTCGATGTAGCTTTGTTTGGAAAAGCCATGGAGCAGGCTCTTGATGTCTTCCCTCATTAATTGGCGAGTAATCTCCCGGATTAGTTTTCCTTGGCGTAATGTACCATAAGGTGGGCGGCTCGTTCAGAAGCCCCTTTTTGTCCCAACTTCAGGATTAACTCATCATAACCAGCCTTGATTTCGGTGGCTTTACCTGCTTGCAGAATATCATCCAGACCTTGTCTAAGCTGTTTTGTATTCAACTCACCTTGGATCAGTTCTTGCACCAATGGGCGATCAACGATCAGGTTGACCAACGAAATGTATTCCACGTTTATTAAGCGCCGGGCCAGCCAGTAGTTAATGGGGCCACCTTTGTAGCAAACGACTTGTGGTACCTTGAACAGGGCTGTTTCCAAAGTGGCCGTTCCTGAGGTGACCAAGGCAGCCTTGGCGTGGCTGAGCAGGTCATAAGACTGCTGGGAAATAAAGCTGAGGTTCTTTGCCGAAATTTGCGCTAAGAAAGGCTGATAGAAGGCTGTTGCTTGCGATGGTGCACCCGCAATAACAAAATGATAATCCGGATAGTGAGGCACCACTTGCAACATCTCAGATAACATCCGGGTGATCTCCTGCTTTCTACTTCCTGGGAATAGTCCAATTATCGGTTTGTCAGGAAGCCTGTTTTTAGTATGAAAGTCATCGCTGGCCTGATAGTTTTCAGTCACATCCAGCAAGGGATGGCCGACGAAGTCCACAGGGTATTCATATTTCTGGTAAAACTCAGGCTCGAATGGCAAAATCACGAACATCCTGTCTACACTGGCCTTAATGCCTTGGACACGACTGCTGTGCCAAGCCCAGATTTGAGGACTGATATAATAGAAGACCTTAATCCCTACTTTTTTTGCCCACTTGGCGATCCTCAAGTTAAAGCCAGGGTAGTCGACGAGAATCAAGGCATCGGGCTCGAAAGCTGCTACATCCTCTTTACAAAAACGGATATTCCTGAGAATCGTGCGAATGTTTTTGGCCACCTCCAGAAATCCCATAAAGGCTAAATCGCGATAATGTTTGACTGGCTTACCGCCTACTGCTGCCATTAAGTCACCGCCCCAAAAACGAAAGTCGGCTTCTGGATCCTTCTCCGATATTTGTTTCATTAAATTGGAGGCATGCAAATCGCCGGAGGCTTCTCCAGCAATAATGTAATATTTCATCTACAAGGTGATATTAGAAAAACTCAGGGCCGTACAAAAACAACCAGATCCCTACCAAAGCAAAAGTGGCTAAAACTAGTCCCCGAATACTTTGTGTCATTCTTCTCTTTTGAAATCTGTTGAGTAGAAAGATATTCAGACAGATGGCCAAAATAGCTACTGTCCTTTGTCTGAAACTGATGGAAAAACCACTGGAGCTACCCATATTCATCCCTTCCAACTGCTCAAAGATCATAAGAAGTATGGCATAGCCCACAAAGGGCAGAAGGAGGCCAACCACCAGGCCTACCCAGATTTCATTTCGATCAAAAATCATTTTCTTCTATTTATAATACCCGATCAATCTAGTCATCTGCGAAAGTCTTACCAGCAAGGATCATCAATCCGCCGCTTGTTCCAGCGCTTCTATGGCAGCTAGGCTTTTGATGGCATCGTAATTAGTCAGGTCGTGCATCGATGGCACCACCGAAATATAACCATTTTCCAAAGCCCAAACATCTGTGTCATTCGAAGTGTCTTCATTGACAAAACGGCCTGTCAACCAATAATATTTTTGCCCTCTTGGATCACTAGATTCCATAAACTCTTCTACCCAACGAGCATTTGCTTGCCGGCATACCCGCATGCCCTTGATCTCAGAACGGCTTAGCTTTGGAATATTGACGTTCAATAAATTACCACCCTTAAGACCTTGCTCTAATGCAAAACGCATCAAGGATTCGATAAAGGGTTTGCTGGATTCAAAATCAGCATCATATTCAAAATCTAGCAAAGAGAAGCCAATGGATGGAATGCCTTCAATACTGGCTTCCATGGCCGCAGACATAGTTCCTGAGTAGATAATATTTATAGCCGCATTGGAACCATGATTGATGCCCGAAACACAGAGGTCTACTTCTCTATCTTTCAACACCACATTTTTCGCCAGCTTTACACAGTCTACTGGAGTGCCTGAGCATTCAAAGGCTTGCACGCCTTCGTGAACATTGCTAGGATGTAAGCGAATAGGGTTGGAGATGGTAATGGCATGTCCCATGCCAGATTGTGGAGAGTCGGGAGCGACAACTACTACTTCTCCGATGCGCTTGGCAACATCGATTAGAGCAGTAATGCCCGGTGCTGTGATGCCATCATCATTGGTGACAAGGATGAGCGGTTTCTTCATGAAATGGTGTTTTTAGCCCAAAAACGTTTCTTTGGGCTTATATGACATATATTTTACGCAAAGGAAGCAACTCTAGGGCAGAGAAAATAGTTTCCTCAAGGATATTTATTTGTATTTTTCTGCCGTCTAGAGGAGGAGCTGATAGCAAACAGAGGAAGCTAGTTTAGTTCATTCCGTCACACTTTGCTCCTCTATAAGAGAAACCTTTCAGAAAGAACGTTGTTTAAGCTGGGTGTAGTAATTTTTATGCTGACTCTGGCAAATTGAAAATTGAAGTGGCACATGAGTAGTTTTGGAAAAATCGGTGTTTTAATCGTCAATTTAGGTACACCTGATGCTCCCAGTAGAGGAGCCGTTTATCGTTATCTTAAACAGTTCTTGCTAGATCCAAGGGTAATCGATTACAATTGGTTAGCCCGTAACTTATTGGTACGAGGAATAATTGCTCCCTTTCGTTCGGGTAGCTCAGCGAAGCTGTATCAAATCCTATGGACAGAGGAAGGTTCTCCCTTAAAAGTATATGGAGAACGGGTAGCGGAAGGCGTACAAGAACTATTAGGGGATGAGTTTGAGGTAGAGCTAGCCATGCGTTATCAAAGCCCTTCCATAGAGTCTGCATTAGATCGACTTTACCAAAAACAGGTATCAGAAATTATAGTGTTCCCAATGTTTCCGCAATACGCATCGGCCACTACAGGCTCGGTTCATGATGAAGTGATGCGTTTGTTGCGCAAGCGCGACAATATACCGGATGTTAAATTCATCAATTCTTACTACGATAATGAGGCAATGATCGAGATTTTTGCTGACAATGCGCGGCAATTCGATCTAGATAATTACGATCACATCATATTCAGTTACCATGGCCTTCCGCAACGACAACTGCGCAAGGCAGATGACTTCAATCATTGCCTACAGGGGGCAGACTGTTGTCAAACCATCAGCCAAACTAACCAGTTCTGCTATTCTGCCCAATGTCACGCCACCACTAGGGCCATTGCAGCCAAGTTAGAACTTTCGCCCACGCAATACACCACTTCTTTTCAAAGCCGCCTAGGGCCTGAAGCCTGGGCAAAGCCTTACACGAGTGTGATTTTGGAGGAAAAAGCCGAAGAGGGGGCTAAGCGGATCCTGGTTTTCAGTCCAGCCTTTGTTGCGGATTGTCTGGAGACGATCGTGGAAATTGGCACCGAATACCAGGAAGAGTTTGAGGAAATGGGTGGAGAAAAGGTAGATCTGGTTCCCAGTTTGAATGATGATCCGCGTTGGATTCGTACCGTCGCGGACTTGATCCGTTCCAGAGCGCCTCAACAGGTCAAGGTGTAAGCGTTCCACGCACCTTCGATAAAGACTGTTTTTGTCCTCAATTTGTCTTTCCCGTTTTATATCCCGTTGATGGGAACTTTTCGCTAGCATTAGTTTGTTGAGCAGATTGTTAGGTTAAAATTAATTTTGTATTAATTCGGACTGACCGTCATTGGTTTGGCGTACATAATTGTTACATTTAAGCAAACCACAACATACTAGCGATGAAAAGTACATTTAAATGGCGAAGGTTGAGTGGCCAGCACATCGAAAAGCCTATCCTGGAAGCGGTAGAGGAAGCTATCTTCCGTGAACAAGAGAAAGGATATCGGTTGAAGGTGTGTATTGGGTCTGATTCACAGGTCAAAAGCGGTATCATCGAGTTTGCTACCGTGATCGTCTTCTTACGTGAAAAGAAAGGTGGATTCATGTTCATTAGTAACAGCCGCTTGGAAAAGAAAATGAGCTTGCGAGAGCGTATGATCTCTGAAGTAGCTCGTTCTGTGGAGGTGGCTTACGCACTATGTGATCTATTGGACGCCTACGACGTAGAATTGGAAGTACATGCGGATATCAACACGGATCCACATTTCCAATCTAATTTAGCACTAAAAGAAGCGATGGGCTATATTCTGGGCATGGGCTTTGTTTTCAAAGCTAAGCCTGATGCTTTTGCTAGCTCATCTTGTGCAGATAAAATGGTCTAAATCGTTGGCCTAGCCTGGCTGGGCCAACGTCTCCATTCCGCTTCCGGTCATTGACAAAGTAAATGGTGACCTGACCTTCCTCCCCCTAAACTCAAGCCTTTTTACTGCTGTCCCCATCCTATTTCACGTCTAGAGTTATCGACTTTCCCCCTCATTTCGTCGTTCGTCTACCCAAATCCTAATTTCGCAGGAAATTGGTCCGTTTTTCATCTATAAATTCTCATCTTCGCGAGCAATTAATCAAATATCCAGAAAACTATGAAAAGATGTTTATGGCTATTGGTTTGTTGCTTCTCCACTTTAGGCCTCTTAGCACAAGAGACCAAGATCAATTTTGAGAAGTATGAACTAAAGAATGGCTTGAAAGTTATCCTTCATCAAGACAATTCTACCCCTATTGTAGCCGTCTCTGTGATGTACCATGTGGGCTCTAAAAACGAGAACCCAGAAAGAACGGGCTTTGCCCACTTCTTCGAGCACTTATTGTTTGAAGGTTCTAAGAATATTGGCCGAGGTGAATACGCCAACTATGTGCAATCGGCTGGTGGGGCATTAAATGCCAATACTTCCTGGGACCGAACCTATTACTTTGAAATTCTACCATCCAATCAATTTGAATTGGGCCTTTGGCTAGAATCTGAGCGTATGCTTCACGCTGTCGTTGATGAAAAAGGCGTGGAAACACAAAGACAGGTAGTGAAAGAAGAACGTAGAGAAAGGGTAGATAATCAACCCTACGGTTCTTTGGCAGAGGAAACCTTCAAAGCTGCTTACAAAGAACACCCTTACAAATGGCCAATCATTGGTTCCATGGAGCACTTGGACAATGCCACCGAGGCTGACTACAAGCAATTCTATGCGGACTTCTACATCCCTAATAATGCCATTTTATCGATAGCCGGGGACATTGATATTGCTGATGCCAAAAAGATGATCCAGAAGTACTTCGGAGGGATTCCTAAAGGCAAGCCAGCTTATCGTCCGGACATCGTGGAACCTGCCCTCACTGGAGAACGCCGAGATACAGTATACGACAATATCCAGTTACCTGCGGTAGTACAAGCCTATCGAGTACCGGCTCAAGGCACCGAAGACTACTATGCCCTGAAAATGTTGAGTACCCTACTTTCTCAGGGCAAGAGCTCCAGATTGTATCGTACCCTAGTGGATGACCAACAGAAAGCTTTCCAAGTGGCTAATATCCCATTGGATCTAGAACATCCTGGTTTATCTATCAACTTTGGTATTGCTAATGTCGGAGTCAATAGCCAAGATTTGGAAGATGCTATGGATGTGGAGATTGAGAAGGTCAGAAAAGAACTGATCACCGATGAAGAGTTTCAGAAATTACGTAACCAGATTGAGAACAACTTCATTTCTAGCAATACAACAGTGGCCGGAATTGCAGGAAGCTTGGCTACCTACGAGATGTTCTTTGGAGATGCCAATTTGATTAATACGGAGATTGATCGGTATATGGCTGTTACAAAGGAAGATATCCGCCGAGTGGCTAAGGAATACTTCCATAAAGGTAATAGAGTAGTACTACATTATCTGCCAAACCCGACCAAGCCGTAAGTTGATATGCATTAGTGGATGGAAAATGGCTAAGTGTCCTGTCTGAGTTGGGGATCTACTAGGAATCTTGATCTCAATGTAGGAGAATGGAATTTGAGGTACAGACCAGCCAACATCTATCCTAGTTAATCTATTGACCATAAAATTGTGAAAATGACAAAGTTTTTAAAATATAGCTTTTTAGCCTTTCTGGTCGGACTCTTAATCGTACCAGTACAGGCTCAGGATGACTTCCGCTCATCCGCTCCTAAGCCAGGCCCAGCACGCAAGATCGTGCTAGGTAAATCAGAGCAATTCACCCTGAAGAATGGCTTAGAGGTTATCGTGGTAGAAAACCATAAGCTTCCACGAATTTCTGCTCAGGTTTTTGTTAATGCACCTGTGACCAATGAGGGAGATAAAGCAGGCTCCATTCTATTGGCTGGACAGTTGTTAGAAACAGGAACTAAAAGTCGCAGCAAAACCGAGATTGATCAATCTGTTGACTTTATCGGAGCTAGTGTAGGTTCTAACGCGAATGGTGTCGTAGGGAGTGGTTTATCCCGACACTCAGAGACCATCGTCGAATTGATGTCAGATATTCTTTTGAATCCATCTTTTCCAGAAGAGGAATTTGACAAATTGAAGAAGCAAACGCTTTCTGGTATCACCATTGGAAAGGATGATCCAGGTCAAATGTCATCTAATGTTTCAAGCGTTGTAACCTACGGAGCGGATCACCCTTATGGAGAAATCCCTACAGAAGAAAGCATTAGTATCACCACTGTAGAAGATTGCAAAAAGTACTATGAAAGCTACTTCCACCCAAATCTATCCTATCTAGTCTTTGTTGGAGATATTACTCCTAAAAAGGCTAAAGCACTAGCACAGAAGTACTTTGGTTCTTGGAAGAAAACTTTTGCAGCCAGAGGAGAGCTGAGTAAGCCAGAAGCACCTGAGGCCAATCAAGTGCATTTTGTTTCCAAGCCAGGCGCCGTTCAGTCGGTTGTTAACATTACTTATCCAGTAGATTTTAAACCTGGATCAGATGATGCTATTCGAGTGAATGTGTTAAACCAAATTTTTGGTGGTTCATTCACTGGACGCCTGTTCAAGAATATCCGTGAAGATAAAGGATACTCTTATGGAGCCTATTCGTCGATTTCTAGTGATCAGGAGGTCGGATCATTCAGTGCAAATGCCAATGTGAGAAACGAAGTCACTGACAGTGCCTTAGTGGAATTTTTGTATGAAATGAAAAGAATCTCTAGTGAAAAGGTATCTGATGAAGAATTACAGACGGCAAAGAACATGATTATGGGATCCTTTGCTCGTCAGATGGAACAACCTACTACCATCGCTAGATTTGCACTAAATACAGCTCGTTACCGACTACCAGCTGATTATTATGCTACCTATCTTGAGCGTTTGGATAAGATCACTAAAGAGGAGATCCTGGAGGTAGCGAAAAAGTACATCCGTCCGGAAAATGCTAACATCGTTGTAGTTGGGAATAAGGAAACCGGAGAAAAACTAAAGCAGTTTAGCGCTGATAACAAGCTCAAATACTACGATGGCCAAGGCAAAGAGATCCATCAGCTAAAGATAGTCTTACCAGATGATACCAAGGCAGAGGATGTGGTTGCCAACTACATCAAGGCTATCGGTGGAAAAGAGGCTTTGGCTGGAGTGAAGGATATGACCGTCAAGCTTTCGGCTTCCGTTCAAGGGATGACCATGAATATGAAGCGAGTGGTGAAGAATGGTAAAATGTTGGTAGAAGTGGAAGCCAACGGCATGGTGATGAACGAAATTAAATTTGATGGGGAAAAGGCCAGCATCAGTCAAATGGGACAGAAGCAAGATGCTGACCCAGCTACTGTAGCAGGTTTGAAGGAAGATGCCGTTCTATTTCCTGAACTGGCTTACGATGAATTGGGGAAGAAATTGACCTTGAAAGGAGGAGAACAATTAGATGGTAAGCAAGTCTACGTAATTGAGGTAGAATCGGCTAGCGGTAAAAAACAAACCGACTACTACGATATCAAGTCTGGCTTGAAGATCAGAAGCCAAAGTGCTGAGGGGGGTAATGTGGTACAGACGGACTACAAAGATTATCGAGAGGTAGAGGGCGGTATCATGATGCCTTTCGACATTCTTTCGGTAGGACAGGCCCCGTTCCCACTAAACTTTAAGGTTTCTGAAGTACTTGTTAATCAAGGAGTGGACGACGCCGTGTTTAAGGTGGAATAAGACCTCCCACCTTTTAGAACGAAGAAAAAACCTCTCGAGGCCAGTAGTACTTGGTCCGGGAGGTTTTTTCTTATGGAATCTTTTTTGGGGATTGGTTTGTAGTTTCTCTTCTAAAAAAATATACTTGCAGCCAGCTTTGAGGCTTTTCTAGCTGCAAAAGGCATCGTATCCTATAAAGTAGATGTATTATGGAACCCATCCAGGTATTTGTAACAGGCGGAACCTTTGACAAAGAGTACGATTTCATCACAGGAAATCTCTTCTTCAAGGATACTCATTTGCCCAAAATGTTTCAGCGTGGTAGATCCACTTTGGATATTGACGTCAAGACCTTGATGATGGTGGATAGCTTGGAGATGACAGAGGCGGATCGAGAGATCATCATTCACAACTGCAAGCGGAATCCGGCTAAGAAGATCCTCATTACGCATGGGACGGATAAAATGGTGGAGACGGCCGGTTTCATTGCTAGGGCTGATATCCAAGACAAGACCATCGTATTGACGGGGGCAATGGTTCCCTATGCTTTTGGTACTTCTTCCGATGGATTCTTTAACTTAGGGAGTGCCTTAGCCTTTGTACAGACGCTTCCAGCTGGAGTATACGTTGCCATGAATGGTCGATATTATCATTGGGATGCGGTTCGTAAGAATAGGAAGACAGGCTTCTTTGAATCCACTAAGGAGGAACATTAAAATTTGGATATGGACAGTTTTGGACTGATAGCAGAATTGGTTTTTTTCGGAATGGGGGTTTATTTTCTCTTGTTGTCCTTTGGGAAGATCGTGCCTAAAAAGCAAGAAGACAAAGAAAGGATTGAGGCCTTTTTTGAGGGAAAAACTTGGTTTCTGCGAATTCTCGCCATATTTCTGGTTTTGGTTATGGGGTTGAATCTAGTTGTCCACCTTAGCCAACTTTTTGGCTAGCAGGTAATTGACATCCCGATTATGGATTGACTTCCGCTCTACTGAACTCACCGAGCCATCAGATTAAAAAATATTTTGATCTAAACTGTATCCTTAGCACCTGCTCTCCATTATGAGGGTGGTAAACGCTTGAGTAAACTTATATTCAGGTGAACGTTGCATTACAAAATATGGCTAAAGTCGAAGCTATCGGCGGTTTTTTCCCTTTGGATATACAAGGGAATATTATCAACCCTACCAGAAGGGAGCTCATTCCCATTTCCTGGCATGCGACCTTATTAGCCATTCTTCAAATCTACCAGGCACATTTTGGGGGAAATTTACAAAGTCTCTGGATTCGAGGGAGTTTAGCTCGTGGGTTAGCCAGAGTCGCTTGGTCAGACCTTGATGTTTTTGGCTTAATAAAGGCTGACACTCCGATCAGATGGTCTTCTCTACCGCTTAGCGATGAGGAAGAAAAAAAACTTCGAGAATTGTTACCTATCGGTTTCCAGCAAGTCCCATTAGAGATGATGTATAGCACTTTTAACTTAAGTGTAGTTGACCAAATGCCTAGGATCGGGATGCTGCTTAAAACGCAGTCTTTATGCTGGTGGGGAGAAGACCTTAATCCTGATTTACCGAAGTATAGACCCGGGAAGGCGATGATGTTGCATCATAGGTGGCTCGCTGAAGATTGGGAGGTCTTTCAATCTTCGAAAGAACTCCATCAGGCCGACTATCAAGGGTTCATTAAGACCCTGATTCGCACCGCCTTTGAGTTGGTGATGGAGCGCCTCGGAAAGTATACTCCCGATCTGTATTGGTGCGTCCAAGCTTTCACCCAATATTACCCGGTGAAAGCACTCACTTTAAAAAAAATACTAAATTTGTATGTCCAACCGTTGAAGGAAAAATATCAACTAACTGCACTACTAGAGGAAATTACACCTTGGATGATAAGCGAGTCAAAACGGCAAATTTCTCAAAGCTTGCCGCTCCCTGTTCATAAGTGACCGCTGCCTTACCCATTGAGCTTACTGTAAAGGCTAAATGAATTAAATTCTTTATAATTGCAGACTTGGGTTTTGACCCTTTTACTATAACAAGACTAGGTATCCAAAATGAAAAAACAAATTATTATTCCAACCATAGGAAGCCTGTTAATGCTATTTATTGGCAGTTCGCTTTCGGCCCAAGGTAGTCTTTTCGATTCGGATGAAATTCCCGAAATCAAGATTACTTTTGAGAAAGAAAATTGGCGTTATCTGCTGGACTCGCTACGCTACAACGGTGAAGGATTGTTGTCCGGAACCGTGGAGGCGGCGGGAGAAAAAATTGAAGAAGCCGGCGTTCGCTATCGCTCTGGTGTAGGCTTTACTCCAGGCAACAAAAGAAACGGCTTGTATATCAAATTGCCAGGTGGTTTATCCAGCGAAGCCTTAAAGGGATACAGCGCACTTGATCTGTCGAGTGCAGTGCGCGACCCTAGCTTAGTGAGAGAGGTATTGGCCTACGAGGTGATTCGATCGTATGTACCAGCTCCTAAGGCCAGCTTTACCAAAGTTTTTATCAATGAAGATTATTATGGTCTCTTCGTTAATATTGAGCCCCTAGATCAACCTTTTTGGGATAGATATGGGATGTCAGGCAAAGGAAGCCTTTTCCTAAGCAATCCTGAAATCATCGAACAGGAACCCGAAGGCTGTACCAGTCGTATCTATGGCTCACTGGCAGCCGATAAGGGCATCACCTGCCTAAAAAACCATTTCGATGCCAAGCCAGGAGCTAACTGGGGAGCTCTTGAACGCTTGATTGAAACGCTAAACGGTGATTTGTCAAAGATT
This sequence comes from uncultured Lewinella sp., assembly GCA_913057785.1. Taxonomy (GTDB): domain Bacteria; phylum Bacteroidota; class Bacteroidia; order Chitinophagales; family Saprospiraceae; genus DT-111. The sequence continues at coordinate 14,919 of CAJXPD010000107.1, forward strand.
GACAGAATCTTAGATGTGGATAGGACCCTGTGGATGTTGGCTTTTAATAATGTGGTGGCCAACTTGAATAGTTATTCCGGGCAGTATAGTCCTAATTATTACTTGTACCTAGGAGAAGATGGCCGATTTGTGCCGATCGTTACTCAATTAAACCTCGCCTTTGGAAGTTTTAAAAATACCGGTTCTGGCTCCGATCTTGGTATTCGCCAAATGATACAGCTCGATCCTTTGTTGCACTCGGATAATCCGAATATGCCACTGATTAGTCGTTTGCTATCCAATGACCTGTATAAGAAGCAATACCTGAGCCACATGAGTACCATCTTGAGTGATCACTTTAAAGGGGAGGGTTTTAAGGAAAAAACAGCCGCGCTGCAGCAGGAGATCCTAAGTCCTTTAATGGAGGATGTAAACAAGTACTACCCAACTTCTGATTTCCTTCGTAGTAAGGAGCAGATTATTGGTAAAAAGAGTCGAATTCCAGGATTGGTGGACTTCATGAATAAGCGGGCCAACTTTCTTAAGATGAATCCTGCTTTCACTGTACGTCCTCCGGCGATCGCGGATGTAGAAGTCAAGCGAAGAGAGCGTTTTTCTAGCAAGCGGGTTTCGGATTTTGAGATTCAGGCTAAGATCGGCAAGTTTACCAAGAAGGTACATGTATATTACCGTTTTGGTGAGGGAGATTCCTTTATGGTGGCAGAGATGAAGGACAACGGGGATAGTTCCGACGAGAAGGCTAATGATGATGTATACGGAGTGAAAATCACACCGCCTGCTGGGAAAAAGACGATCGAGTATTACATCTTTGCGGAAAATGCAAAGGCCGTAAACTATAGCCCCATGCATTACACAAAAGAACGTTACTCTGCTTCTATACAGGAGTTGAACAAATAGGCTCCTAGCAGCCAAACTACCGACAGAAAATACCACTGATTCTCTTTTTTCCTGACAAAGACGTAGATTCAGTGGTATTTTCCTTCTACCATACAACCTATCTAAGCCCAGTTCTACCTTTTATATCGGATTAATCGCTTACTTTTACGTAAGTGGAAAAGACTCAATACACTGTGTAAGGAGTTTCCCCAAAAACAGAATAGTCCAATTATGAGAGAGTTATTGTTCAGTATTTGTCTGCTACTCGTTACAATGACTGGGGGATTGGCCCAGGAGCTTGATTTGTTTCGTGTGGATTCAATCCTCGAAGTCAAAATGTACTTCGAAGAAACGGATTGGGATCAACGCTTAGATGACCTAAAGCAAGCGGGAAAGGATAAGCGATTGATGGGTGAGGTAATCATCAATGGCCAAAAGTTTGAGGAAGTTGGGGTAAGATATAAAGGTAATAGCTCTTACTTCAATGTGCGAAATGCGGGTCATAGTAAATTGCCTTTCAATATCAAACTAGACTATAAAGGGAAAGAGCAATCATTACCTGGGAATGTTACTACGCTGAAGCTTTCCAATGTTTTCCGTGACCCGAGTTTCCTGCGCGAAGTATTGGCTTATGAAATTGCGGGCGAATACATGCCTGCACCTAAGGCCAATTTTGCCAAAGTATACGTTAATGATAAGTTTCTTGGACTCTATAACAATACCGAATCCATAGATGAACTCTTTCTAGATCATTACTATGGAGAACATACGGGGACCTTGGTTAAGTGTGATCCAAATTGGCACGTTCAAGCTCCTGAGAATTGTGCTAAAGGGGATAAGGCTTCTCTTATGTATTTGGGGCAGGATTCTACTTGTTACTTAGGCTTGTATGAAATGAAGACCGAGACGGGCTGGTCAGATTTAATTGAATTGACGCGTGTTTTGAATCAAGACTTTGAGCAGATCGAACAAGTCCTAGATGTAGATCAAGCCTTATGGATGTTGGCCTTTGACAATATCTTGGTTAACCTTGATTCTTACATCGGTCAATTGTGCCATAACTACTACCTCTATCAGGATAGTACCGGAGTATTTCATCCTTTGGTATGGGACATGAATTTGGCCTTTGGCGGTTTCAGGAGAACAGGTATTGGCAATTCATTGTCGAATGCAGCTATGGCGAAGATGAGCCCTTTTATCCACTTCAAAGAGAAAAATAATAAACGACCCCTGATTACGCAGCTACTCTCCAACCCCTTTTACCGTAAGATATATGTAGCTCATTTGAAAACCATTTTGGAAGAACAGTTCCTTAGTACTAAGTACTTGCAACGAGCGGAAGCCATCCAGGAATTGATTGGCCAGAAGGTGGAAGAGGACGAAAATAGATTGTATGAATTAGCCACTTTTAAAGCTAATGTGGATACGACGATTAGAGTTCCAGGAGCTGCAATTGTCGGTATAAAGGAGCTAATGGAGCCAAGGATTCAGTACTTGAAAAACCATCCATTGTTGAAGATGGAACAACCTGCCATTAGTGAGGTGGAGCATGTTGAATATGGAGAATTTACTGGATTTTCGGCTAGGGTAGAAGGGGCTAAGAAAGTATGGCTATGTTACCGAGAAAATGGCTGTGGACCTTTCCAACGATTGGAAATGTTTGACGATAGTGGTCATCATGATCAACAAGAAGGAGATAGTATTTGGGGGGCTACCTTAGAGAAAGGCAAAGGGCTTCAATATTACCTAATTGCTGAAGCGGAACATACCGCAAGCATCTCGCCTGCAAGAGCTGCTATACAGTTTTACGAGATCAAGTAAGATTTACCTATGCCCTTGATCCGTCGATCCTCCTATCCCGGTGCCCCTTTTTATCAATTCAACGGGCACCTTCAAACTATCCTTCCTGCCTTTCGTAAGTTGAGAGATATTCCTCCCTACGAAAGGGAAAGACTTGAACTTCCCGATGGCGATTTCCTCGATCTAGACTGGGTGGATCGCAAGAGCAAGCAACTTGTGATCCTTTCTCATGGCTTAGAGGGCAATTCCGATCGGAGATACATCCGCTCTATGGCCAAGGCCTTTGCCCGCAAAGGTTGGGATATTCTTGCTTGGAACTGTCGCTCCTGTAGCGGGGAAATGAATCGAAATCTGAGACTTTATAATCATGGAGAGATCGAGGACATCGGATCCGTGATAGCTCATGCCTTGCGCACCAAACACTACGAGGAGGTAGTATTGATCGGTTTCAGTATGGGCGGAAGCATTAGCTTGAAGTATACGGGTGTAAATGCGGGTACTTTGCCAGAGGTGATTACAAAGGTCATCGCCTTTTCAACTCCAGTAGATTTGGCCTCTAGCGTAGGCTTGCTAGATCAAACGCAGAATGCCTTTTATCGCTACCGTTTTTTCAGGAGCTTGAAAGCAAAGCTTACAGAAAAGGATAAGCAGCATCCAGGGGTGATTGATATTAGTAATTTCGATCGAGTCAAGAAGTGGACTGACTTCGATGAATTCTTCTCCGCCCCCATAAATGGGTATGAAAATGCGCAAGACTTTTACCATAAAGCTTCAGCGATTCATTTCATGGATGCCATTAATATTCCCACCTTATTAGTCAATGCCAAGAATGACCCCATACTGAGCCCAGAATGTTATCCTACAAGTTTTTGCGAAAACCATCCTTTTATCTATCTTGAACAGCCCAAAGAAGGGGGGCATGTCGGCTTTAGTTTAGGCCGGAATGTTGATCCTTGGGCGGACTTTCGGGCACTGGAGTTTGTTGGCATTTCCTAGTGTCATCCTATTGGTCAAGAAATCCAAAGTATGAAGATCCTGCATACAGCAGATTGGCATCTCGGCCAGCGGTTTCTATTTCAGGAACGCGCTGAGGAACATCAGATGGCATTGAATTGGTTGCTGGAAACCATCCAAAAGGAGCAGATTGATGTCCTACTAGTGGCGGGAGATATATTCGATATCAATAACCCACCGAATTACGCTCGATCGCAGTACTACACTTTCCTAACTCAACTGATGAGTACGGCTTGTCGCCATGTGGTCATTACTGGTGGAAATCACGATTCGCCTAGCATGCTACACGCTCCTCGGCCACTCCTGCAAGCCTTGAATATTCAGGTTATTGGAGCTGTAAGCGAAAATCGCCAGGAGGACCTGCTCCTATTAAAGGATAAGCAGGGGGATCTGGAATTGGTGGTAGCTGCTGTGCCATTTCTAAGGTATCGAGATCTTGATGTTAGTGTGGCGGGGGAAGGAGGGCATGAACGTGTAGCTCGAATTCAAGCGGGATTAGTGCGACACTATCAACAGATGAGTGAATATGCCACTGAATACGAAAACGCTGGGGTGCCCATCATCGCCACGGGTCACCTCTATGCCACGGGAGCTTTAGCTTCTGATAAACAGGACAATATCTACATTGGAAACATAGAGAACATTAAGGCAGAACATTTTCCAAAGAACTTTCACTACATAGCCTTAGGACATATCCACCGACCACAGATCGTTGGCGGCATCGATCATATTCGCTATTCCGGATCGCTAATTCCGTTGAGCTTCACGGAGACACAGGATACAAAGTCAGTCTACATCCTGAAAACGGATGGGGCAGAGATTAAAACGGTTGAACCGATTGAATTACCTGTATTTAGAAGATTGAAAACCATTGCCGGGTCCCTCCAAAAGGTAAAGGAAGATTTGAGGCGATTTGCCAACAAGGAAAGGGAAGGATTACGACCTTGGGTTGAAGTCATTGTTGAGACGGAGCAGGTAATTCCTCAGTTGGATCAGGAATTGAAGCAGTTCGCTGCAGATATGGAGCTGGAGATATTGAAAGTGAAATTGAAACGAAATTATCAGCCTTTAGATGTACAATATTTGGATGCACCTGATCTAAGTGAGTTGGATACCTTAGAAGTGTTCAAGCGCAAGTGCGAGAGTTATGGCAGTGCTCCAGAAGAAATGGAAGGCCTAATTCAGTCCTTTCGAGAACTTCAGGATTGGATGAAGGAAAAAGCGGAGGAAAGTTAATATGAGAATCTTACGACTTAGAATTCAAAATTTAAACTCTATCCGGGTCAGCGAGCCGATCCTCATTGACTTTACCAGCAGCCCGTTGGAGGAGTCCGGGATATTTGCCATTACAGGTGATACCGGAGCAGGGAAGACTACCATATTAGACGCTCTGACCCTGGCCTTATATGGAAAAATACATCGTAACAAGGAGGTAAAGGAGGTATTATCCTATGGTACAGCTTCCTGCCTGGCCGAGGTGGAATTCGAAACTTTGACCGGCATGTACCGGGCCAAATGGAGTATTTGGCGCGCCAATAAGAAAGTCGATGGAAAGCTGCAGGCACCGGTCAGAGAATTAGCAAAGTGGAATCCTAAAAACTCGGCCTTTGAAGCTATAGCAGAGAAAATCCGCGAAGTGGATCAAATGGTAGAGCAGGTATCTGGTCTGGACTATGATCGGTTTACACGTTCGGTGTTGCTCTCTCAAGGAGACTTTGCAGCCTTTTTGAAAGCCGACGCCAGGGATCGTAGTGATTTGTTGGAGCGGATTACCGGCACAGAAAGCTATTCCCTTTTGTCGATTGCTGCTTTTGAAAAGCACAAAGAAGAACAATCCCGCTTATCTCAGTTAAAAATAGAGCGAGACGGATTACAGCTTCTGTCTTCCGAGGAACTAGCCCAACTTGAAGAGGATTCCGGCAGTCTAGAAAATACAGCTTCCGCCGCAAAAAAAGCGATTGACGAAAAAAGGGAGCTCATCCAAGGACTACTCAATAAAGAAAAGTTAGACCTTCAATTACAAGAACTCCAAAAGCAAGAAAAGGCGCTTCAGCAGGAAGGGAAGGAGTTAGAACCTGTCCTGGAAACTTTAGCATGGCATGAAAAAGCACTGGTGCACCAGGTGGCATTGGGAGACTTGGCGCATCAGGTGGAGTTAATTCAACAGCACCAATCTAGATTAACCCACTTGTCTTCAGAGAAAGAGGTGACTATATCAGCATTGGAAAGGACTACAATTGAGCAAACCACAGCAACGGAAGCACTGCAAGCTACCAAAGCTGATTACCCAGCGGAAAAGCAGAAGATCGAGGCAGCTAAGAAATTGGATCTACAACTTTCGGAGCGTGCCACGGCCTTGCAGGCCAGACAGTTGGAACAAGAGGAAGCAGAAAAAGACCTTTCAAGGATAAAGGGCTTGCTAGAAGAAACGAATCAGCAGCTGTCTACTAATCAGATTGCGTTCAAAGTAAAACAAGATTGGATAACAGAAAATAACCGCTACGCCAAACTCGGAGAAGATCTACCGCTCATTGATCTGAAGAAACAGCAGCTTCGGACTTTCCTACTGGAAAAAAAACAATTACAGGAGACTTTGCGAGGCCTAACGGAACAAAAGAAGGAACTAGAAGAAAAATTAGCGGTAAAGAATAAAAGTGGGGCAGAACTAAAGAAGGAATTGGAAGTCATCGAAGCAAAGTTTGAAAAGCGCAGCCCCGAGCAAATTCCCAAAACACGTGCTGAATTGCTAGAACTGATGCAGCGAGAAATTGAGGAGTTAAATACGCAGCGGGAGAATCTGCAGCAGCTTTTCCAACTGAACGAGGAATATCAACATTTAATTGAGGTATTGGGAAGCTTCGAGGAGGAATTGGACAGTTTGCGGGCAGAGGAGCTAAATATTCATAAACAATTGATGTCCTCTCTCGAAGTACTGGATCGGATGGGGAAGGATCTTGAATATAAACAGCATGTTTACGACCTGCAGCAACTGCATGCCAACTATGAAAAGGATCGAGCGTTGCTGGAAGACGGTGTGCCTTGCCCACTTTGTGGTTCTCTCCATCATCCGGCGGTGGAGCATCAGGTAGCCGAAAAGTATGTTGATAAGGCTAAAGATGAATTACAGGCAGCTAGAGATCGGCACGAATTGGTTTACGGACAACATCGGAAATTGTTGAAGCGACAAGATGCCATAGAGTTACGGATTGAGCAGTTGGCAGGTAATGAATTGAAGACAACCAGTGGAGATGTGGCAAAGCAATTCCAACGCATCATTAGTTATGAAGAGAAAATCGCTGCTGTCATCCCACGAATTGAGGAGTCGGCCTATCAATTGACCAGAGCCTCTTTGCTTAAGATGAAGCTGGAGGAATCAACCGTTCGAGTGGAGCAATTACGAGGCGATCGACAGGCCCTAATGGCTTTACAAGTGGAAATCGATAAGAAGACAGAAGTCTTGAATCAATTGCTGCAAGAGCAGCAAAGCTTGAGCCATGAAGTAGAGCTAGTGGTTCAACAAATGCAGGTTCAAGAGGGACGCCTGGAAAACAATGGGAAGACATATGATGAAACGGTGGAAGCGCTAAATCAGCATCTGGCCGGCTATGACCTAAGTTTTACCATTGATACGGCAGCTGTGACCTTTGCTAGTTTGCAAGAGCAACACCAAAGCTTCCAAGAACACCAAACTGCCATCAATCGGCTCACGCAAGAAGGAGCGAAGCTAACGGCTCAGCAAGAACAAATGCAGGAGCGTCTAACAGAACGGCAGGAACAATTTACGGATAAGCAAAATAGCGTGAAGACCTTAGCAGATGCTGTAGCAGAAGTGAAGGCGCAACGTGTTGATTTACTGGGAACATTAGATCCTGTGGAAGAGGAGCAAAAGTTGGAACAAAGAGTGGATACCCAACAAAGGGCGGTTAATGAGATCAAACAGAGGATCGCAAGTTTACAGACCCAACAAGAAAGCCTAGCGAAACAGGAGGAGGAGCTAAGTGGGCAGTTGCAAGAAACGCAGCGGATTGAATCAGAACAGCGGGAGCAACTAGAAAAAGCAGTAAAAAATAGCGCTTTCGAAAGTCTGGAAGCCTTGCAAAAGGCACTATTGCCGATGGAAGAAATGGAGAGACTTCAATCTTTACGACAGGATTGGGAACGTCGATCCTTGAGTGTTGGCCAATCCCTCAAGGATACTAAGGAGGCGCTGCAGCCCCTGGAAGCCCTGCAACTGCCGGTAGCGGAATTACCCAATCTGCAAAAAGCCTTAGCGGAGGAAGAAGGCAGCTATCAGGAACTACAACAACAAATTGGTGCCGTCAGGGAACGTCTACAAAGACACCAGGAGCAAGAAAGCAAGGCAGGAAAGTTGTTGACATCCATAGAAAAACAGGAGATTGAACTACTGCGCTGGGCGAAACTCAATGAACTTATTGGCCAAGCAGATGGAAAGAAATTTCGAATTTTTGCCCAGGGACTCACTTTGAATAAACTAGTCTTTTTGGCCAATCAGCATCTAAAGCAACTCAATGGCCGTTACTTGATCCAGAAAAGCAGTGATCAAGATTTGGAGCTCAACATTGTTGATACTTTCCAAGCAGACAATGCGCGATCCATGAATACCTTATCAGGAGGAGAGAGCTTTCTGGTCAGTCTTGCTTTGGCACTGGCACTCTCAGATCTTGCTGGTAAACACGCCCAAATTCAGTCGTTGTTCATAGATGAAGGCTTTGGGACACTGGATGAAAATAGCTTGGACCTTGCCATTACCACTTTAGAAAACTTGCAGGCCAACGGCAAGACAATCGGCGTTATTTCACATGTGCAAGCTTTAAAGGAGCGTATCTCTACGCAAATAAAGTTGGTGAAAAAGAGTAGCGGGTTTAGCGATTTGCTAGTGACGGCAGAAGGCTAGGAGGCTAGAGGCTTGATTCTTCGCTGTACTTCCCTGAAAAAAGATAGGAATCCCTCTGTGTCGAATATCCGCTGGACCTAATCGAAATAATGATAGCAGATATCAACAATTTGCTGTAATTTAGGGTATACTTATGTGAGCATAGTATCATATGAATACATTCAGTTTTCCACGCTTCTTTTGATGATTTTCAATTTTTCTCCTTCGATATTGATATGATGGGAGGAAAGTACTCTATTTCATCAAAAAATAGATACTTTTATTGCTCTTGGAAATACTTGCCGGCACTAGATACTTGCTGGTATTCCAGATCATCCAGAACCTGTACCTAGCTGTGATCGTTTTGACGATCCGGAAGAATTATAAACCTTAGACAAACATGCAGAAGAATCTGAAAGCATTATTTGGCGAACATCATGGACTAGACGGAAAAAGTGTAGATTTTTTGACTACTGCCTTGGCTAAAAACAACCTCCCTGGCTTTGACTATCTCGAGTTCAAACAATCATTGGGAGCACTGGCCGATCTCAGTATGGATGAAGAAACCGCAATTAAATCAGCTTTCGCAACGGCGGCCACGCTGGGACTTACCAAAGAAAAATTGATCAAAACGGCTGAACATTATAAGAAGATCTTGAATACGGAGAAGTCTCAGTTCGATGCGGCTTTGCAAAAGCAAATCCAGCAAAAGGTAGCTTCTAAGCAGACTGAGGTGCAGAAACTGAAGTCTCAGGTTGAGGATTACAAAAAGAAAATTCAGCAGCTGGAGGAGAAGATCCTAAGTTCACAAAGGATCATCGATAGTGCCGACGAAACCATTCGCGCCGCCAAGGATAAGATCGAAGGGACTCGCGATAACTTTGAAACAGCACTCCAAAGCATCAATAACCAGATTAACAAGGATATTGAAAATATTCAAAACTTCCTTTAAATTAAGGCTGTATTGTGGAGTAGGTTAGGAGAGGAGGTGAACCCTTAATCCCAATTTTTTCAAAAAAGAAAACTCAATTTATGTCCGATATCGTGCAATTTCAAAACCCTGATGCCAAGCCCAAAGGATTCTGGAAACGACCAGAAGGTGTAACTGGCTTACTGTTTATGGCTGCCCTATTGCTAGGAGGTGGCTATTTGATCTTTGCAAACCTTGCTGCGATTATTGCACTATTGCAGAACACTATCTATCTGGCAATCCTACTGGGAGTCTTGGCCATGATTGTGTACATGGTGCTTGATCCAAAGATGCGTAATCTTATATGGTATATGTATAAGAGTGTGATGCGTTGGATCACAGGTATGTTTGTTCAGATTGATCCTATCGGTATTTTGAAGAATTATGTGGAGGACTTACAGGATAACCTAGGGAAGATGCGTAAGCAGATTGGTGCCCTGAAAGGTCAAATGCGTAAGATCCAGGGGCTGATGGAGAAAAACAGCAAAGAGATCAATAACAACCTTAAGTTGGCTCAAGCGGCCCGAGACAAAGGCAAAGAACAGCAAATGATCTTGTCTTCACGGAAAGCTGCTCGATTGAAGGATAGCAATAAGAAGTATCAGGCGCTTTACAATAAAATGGAGATCCTATATCGTATTCTCAATAAGATGCATCAGAACTCGGAGATCTTGTTGGAAGATACTAAGGATCAAGTAGCTTTGAAAGAGCAGGAGCGCAAAGCCATTAGAGCTTCGCATTCTGCCATGAAGTCAGCAATGACGGTTATCTCGGGTGACCCAGATAAGAGAGCGATGTTTGATATGGCCATGGAAGCGGTAGCTGATGATGTAGCCAATAAAGTAGGGGAGATGGAGCGCTTCATGGAAATGTCTTCTAGCTTCATGGATTCAGTAGATCTGCAAAATGGCATCTTTGAAGAAGAAGGTTTGAAAATGCTAGAGCAGTGGGAGCAGAAAAGCACCTTGATGTTGATGGGGGAAAGTGGAACTAGCACTGATACCCTTGACCTCGACTCTCGTACCTCTCAGCCTGAAATCAGAACCAACAAATCTGGTGGGCAAGGAAGCTATGATAATCTATTTGATTAGAAAGTGCTTAGCTGACAGTGTCAGCTAGCCCAACCATAAATGAAAAGCGGAGTGCCCTAGGCGCTCCGCTTTTTTGTTGAGTAGACTCAGTGCCCCTCAACTTAAGCCTTTGGATCCTTCTTTACGTTTTTTGACTTTCTCATTTGTGAGATGAAACCAGCAAGTAATCCGCGATCATCAGCCGCTACAAATTGATCTCGTATGTCTAGGGATTGGAAGGCCAATAGAGATTGCAAGGATGCGTCACTGAAGTGATTAATTACCTCATCATTACATAAGGTGTACAGTACATGATCTGTTTCTGTACTAGAGTAGGCCAAGATGAAATCTGAAATGAATGTATAGGCTCCTCGATTTCTTCGGACTCCTTTTTTGGAAACGGAGGATAAAGTGTCGTAACTCGCCGCTGAAAAAGTTGAACAATTAATTAACCTTCCTTCATTATTAATGTAGCTTCGACCAGATATGACCTGGCAGCCAGCTGACCAATTGGTGAATCCATCAAAAGTCCAATGAATATTAATTAGGGTATTTGGGTTATCTAACTTTTCATCTCTAGGTCGGCTAGAATTGTGGGATAGGCCTTTTCGAATATCTTCTTCAGACAAAGCATCACGCCCGCTCCAATCGCGGTAAACGAGTACACCTGGCCCGTAAGGCCGTAATGCCTTATAGATTCTCTGTGAATTACTGACCTTGTGCCAGGCCAACTTATATTTATGCTGTCCCTCAATCAGATAGGGTTCTTGCTTTTTACTTTTGTCAGGGTGAGGATCTGTGGACCCCCAGAACTTAAATACCATCCCATTCATCAGGAGTACAAATAAATCATCATTTCCTCGGACTCGACTACTTTGTTCCTGTTTCCGACGAATACCAATTAAATGAATTTCCTCTCGATTGTACATCCATTCACTGACCTTCCTGCTATCTGTATCTTGATCATAATTCTCCAAATCCTGAAGTTGAAACAGAAGTAAATCATCCTTGGCAGCGCCTTTATCCAACACCCTCTGGCAGCGCTCTTTAGATTTGTTCAGCACTTTCATCCACAATTCAAATTCCTTGGAGGGTTTGGTCCATTTGAATTCGCTAGGCTTATCCTTATTCACTTCATTCGGTCCCCAAGTAGAATAGAGTTTATTGTCCCGCCATCGCATCATATGCTTATGCGTGTTTTTCCAAACTCGACCATCTGGCATGCCGGTTTCTTCTACGCCCAGGCCTTCTATGGTTCGAATATATTCCTGGAAGAGGCGTAAAGAAGCTAAGGTCCAATAACCGAACACACCATCCAGACGAGCACCTGGCATAAATCCATGATCCTGTAGGAACGCCTGAAGGTTTCTTATGTTGTTGCCTTTGGTAGTTCTAGGCTCAACCCATTCATTTGCTCCCTCTCCGCGAAAGTGCATTCGTTTACTCTTGTAAGCCGGGGTGTCCCAAAAAAGCTCATGGTATTTACGAAAATAAGCTTCCTTATCTGATTGGAATTGGTCAAAGGAATCCTCATCGATCATTCCTAAGTGAAGGACTTCACTCAGGTGTAGAATTGGGTTAGTTTCACTCATAATAGAGTTTTAGGTGCTTAAAAAAGATGATTTAGGAATAAAGGAGGGCTTTTGAGCGAATGCTGCCGCTTTCCCTAGAAGGAACCAGCTACTTTTGAGACGTTTGAGGAAGGTAAGAAAATATCGGTGAAAAGAGCCATCCTCCTTAAATTAATTGTAAGCAGAAGTACATGTATAAACTCAAGGGCCAGAATCACTTGGAAAGCTTTCTCTTTTCTAGAGACATCGACCCAATTAGTTTAGTTTATTCCCTAATTCTTGTCCTTATTGACTTCATTGTCATTCGCAAATCGATTTATGCTTGAATTCCTACCATGGTTGCAGCGACAGTGCGGAATGTTTGGGGGTTGGAACATGTAAGTGTTTTTAAATCAGTTATTTACATCCGGTCTGGATTGCTGCAATGCATCAAATATTCCAATTTTAGAGGGGTGGAATGAACAGGATATTCCAATTATTGGCGAGAATGGGCTATCCCTTGGCTGTTGTCCGGGTATACTTTTACGGTACCCCAAAAAGCCAAAATTTTGTAAACCCTAAATACTTGTCAACTTATGGAAAGTTTAAAAATGCGTAATGTTCTTGTTCTACTCTTGGCTGTTCTAACAACTATAGCCTGTGAAAAAAACAATATAACGGACGCTCTTGATGATAAGAGCGAAGAAGCCCTAGTCGATGTAACTAACTTGGGGCAGGATCAGAACGAAGCCGCTAGGTGGAATGACCACGATGCTCGAGAAGTTCCCTTCAAGGCCAGATTTGCTACTAGATTGACACCAGATAGATTAGGAGAAGTAACTTGTGATGATCCATCCCTACCTTTTCCTAATTTTCAATCTGGTTTTGGGAAAGCGACCCATTTGGGCGGCTTTACCATTGAGTTGACCTTCTGCTCTGCTGGTGCGGGAGTCTATGGAGGAGCGAATGGATATCTGGAAGCTGCTAATGGAGATCGTTTATTCGTCTGTATTGAGCGCGGCCAGGTTATCCCACTTTCGGAGCCTCACCCTGTCTATGAGGCTTTCTTCAAAGATCCCTTTGAGTTCTGTGGAGGTACAGGGCGTTTTGAAGGAGCGAGTGGAGAAGGAATGACCAATAGTCTAGTTGATCTATGGAATGAAGATTATCCTTTCCCTGGGCCGATTATTCCTAATCATAGGACAGATCACGTATGGACAGGTACACTCATTCTACCCAATGGATAATTCCTAGCAAGTAGGGTGAAAAAATGACTCGAGATTTGATAAATGCCTCATCTGTAGGCCGCTTTTAATTCGCTTTATAAACAAACGGGGTATCCAGGATTTTATCTTGTAAAGATTCTGGATACCCCATTGTTTATTCATGATTAGAGGGAGTATTGTTAGTTGACAGCTTGCGCTGCATCAATAATTCCCCAGCCGTATTGGCTACTTCTACCTGGGTAAATACTAGCCGCATTTTTCATTCTGCTCAACACTTGAGAACGTGATTGGCTGGGGTTAGTAGCCCAGACTAAGGCCGCGATGCCGGCAGTTGTTGCCGTGGCGGCGGAAGACCCGCCAACGCTAGAAGGGGTATTGCCACTTCTGGCCAACGTCAAAGAGGTACGACTATTGCTACTGCTTCTTTGCATTACGGCTACAAAATCAACGGCGCTTCCAGAATGACAGGTATTGCAACGCTGTAAGGAAGATCCATCCTTTACGCCCGTCACTGCTACCGTTTGGCTCATAGTTGCTGGGAAAACAACGCCGACCCAGTTGGTGAAAGAGGTGGAAGTACCAGCCGCCGCAAGAATCATTTTACCGCGATTGTATGCATAATAGATTCCATCAGCAACAGTACTGCTGTAGAAAATATCTCCGATGGACATGCTGATGATCTTGGTACCACCTCGATTCCCAGCTTTTACAAGGGCATTTTTTACGCCTGTTTTCTCCTTGGAACCATTCACAACTACATCACCTGTACCTCTGATGGAATATAGATTACAATTGTAAGCCACACCCACGGAACTTCCTCCGTTTCCTCTCGGAGCTGCAATCAAACCGGCCATCTGGGTACCGTGACCACATTTGTCATTGGGGCCGTCGGGCTTGGTGTTCCACCACCAAAAAGAGCTATTGAAGGTTCCCGTTTTTCCGATGCTCCGTCCTTGAGATTGCCCGGAATTAAATTCACTGCCCAATTTGCTCTGTTCAGGATAAACGCCGGTATCAATCAAGCTTACTTCGATATTATCGCCAGTACTCGTGGCCCAAGCTGCCGGAATATTCATATTATAGAAATTCCACGGAATCTTAGCGTTAGGACTTACCGTGGTGTAATCTGCCGAAGGAATGTTGTTATTTGGCGATAGCCCACAGCCTGCATCACTCCTTTCCTGAATTTCTGACTCCATTTCGTAACCCAAAGGCTCTACAAAACGTACTTCAGGCATAGACCTTAGTTGGCTAATAACCTCTTTGTTATGCATTTTTACCATAAAATGAGGTAGGATACCATCGGGCTCAGGAAGAAGAATATCCGCAGCAATAACTTTTTGATTAGGGTTCAAGCGATTGGTCTCTTGGACAATAAAAGTCAATAGTTTATTCTTTATATTTGCCCACTCAGATTCATTGATGTCGACGAGGTGAATCTTTTCCTCAATTTGAGTGTAACCAACTGGCTGATAGCCGATACTCATAATTGAATCACTCTGGACGGCCGCACTCCACAAAACTTGATCGCTTTGATCTTGCCAGTGGAAGACATCATTCTTGGTCTCAATCTCATTTTCGATAATAGCATTCAACTCTACTTTGGTTAGTGGCTCTTGTGATTGTACAGGGTTTTGTTCAACAAAGGCTTCTTTGGAACATCCTGCCAAACCGAGCATTACGGTTGCTACTGCAATGTAAGTTTGGTTAAACTTCATGCTTTAGGGTGTTTTGGATTATAGAATTTAATTCTTAGTAGAAATAAGTAGTGCCTACAAAATATTAAAAAATGTGAGATTTAATGATATGATTTTGTTTTTATAGGCATAAGAGAATAAAATATGGATTGAAGGGAGAGTGATGTTGGAATCACAAATGATTGAATACTCTTGGAGGAAGAACTCAGGTTGGATTTTTAAACTTCTGGTCCAATTCTTCCTCAGAGAAAAGTGACGAATAGACCGAGGTCCTCGTCCAAGTAGAGTAAGAATTCCATGAATATTTACCATAATGAAATACACATGCTGATGAGTTTTACTGTTTTACGACCTTTTCAAAAAAGCGTTCTTCTCTTCCTGTTGTTCTTGACCCCTCTTTTTACCCAAGCACAGGAAAATCCTAGAGGTTTCAATGCAGTAGGTGCTAAAGTTCTTTTTATTGATTACGGCAATCCTAATCTCATAAAAGATCTAAACATTACTAATGGTTTAGAGATTAGTTATATCCGGGGAATCAATAAGTTTATGAACCTATCTTTCCCCCTTAAAGTAGGCGTGGCAAATGTCAATGATGATATTAACAATCGAAATATCACAAGCCTGGATGCTATTCTACAATTCCAATACTTGAAAGATGAGAAGTCCTGGCTGATTCCATATTTCTTTGCTGGGGGTGGCTTAGTCTATGAAAGATCAGGAGATGCCAATACGCAAATCCCCATTGGTTTGGGAATAAATTTTAAGGTAGGTAAGAATTCCTACATCAATGCGCAAGGTGAATATCGTATCTCCAATATTGAAAACAGAGATAATCTACAAATCGGTCTAGGCTATATCTATAGGTTTGGTAATACAGATAAGGATGGAGATGGAGTAGTCGATGGAAGAGATAAATGCCCAGAAATCCCAGGTATAATTGACTTTGAGGGCTGCCCAGATACGGATCAGGACGGAATCCCGGATGCGCAGGATGTTTGCCCATTAGTCGCCGGATTGGAGGTGATGAATGGTTGCCCGGATACCGATGGAGATGGCTTGACAGATTCAGCAGATCCTTGCCCGAGAATGGCGGGACGGCTAAATGGCTGCCCGGATAGTGACAATGATGGGATAGCTGACTCAGAAGATGAATGTCCAGATGTAGTCGGGACGAAGGCCATGCAGGGCTGCCCAGATCGAGATAGTGATGGAATTGCCGACTATAAAGATAAGTGTCCAGATGATTATGGAACACTTGACAATGAAGGCTGCCCAATAGTGGTTGACTCCGACAATGATGGAGTACCGGATTCACAAGATCAATGCCCCAATCAAGCAGGTACTGCTAACGGTTGTCCAGATACAGATGGAGATGGGGTAGTGGATAGTAAAGACCGTTGCCCAGAGCTTCCTGGGCCATTTTCCGGCTGCCCAGATACGGATGGAGATGGTTTAATGAATGCCGAGGATCGCTGCCCTAATCAGGCTGGTCCGACGGATAATCAGGGGTGTCCGGTGATTACCAAGGAGGTGCAGCAGACCTTGAATATCGCCACGCAGGCAGTGCGATTTGAAACAGGTAGAGCAACCCTGAAAAACTCTTCTTTTGAGGTGTTGGATCGGGTGGTACAGATCATGAATCAGTACGTCGATCATAACTTGACCATTTCCGGGCATACTGACAACACAGGAGAAGCAGAGAACAATCAGATACTTTCAGAGGATCGAGCTAAAGCTTGCTTCCAATATCTAGTTTCTCGGGGCATTGCACCTTCGAGAATGGGGTATGTAGGTTACGGAGAATCAAGACCACTAGCGGATAATAACACGATCCAAGGACGGGTACTGAATAGGAGAGTAGAGTTTAACTTATACGTGCGATAAGCCATAGAATAATGGCGCTGTAATAGAACGGCCCCTAGTCATTCGATACTTCTGGATCATTGTCCAGTTCAATTCGAAGGACTACGGGCCGTCTGTCTTTCTATATGCCTTATTACTATTTCTTGTAATCTTCGTAGCCCTCTTTCTCCAAGCGCTCATATTTAACCGCTACGGCTTCAGCTAAAGAAGCTTTATAGGCTACCATCTTTTCCAAAACTACAGGATCGTGGGCACCAAGGATTTCCGCTGCAAGCAAGCCCGCGTTTTTGGCGGCATTCAGGGCTACGGTGGCTACGG
>CAJXPD010000108.1 GCA_913057785.1 uncultured Lewinella sp.
CATGCCCGCTCCACTTTAAGGCACTTTCTTACAAGAGTGGTTTAGAGAAACTGATTCAAGGGCAAACTGTAGGGCAATTGGCCAAAAAGATCATTTCTAAGAAACTAAGTCTTTAGAAAATTCTCAACAGAAACATCTAGAGGCATTTCGTCACCAACCAGAAATTGTCATGAAATACACATTCGGACTACTGCTATTCGCATTGCTATTCCTATATGCTTGTAGCGGAAATACTTCCTCTCCGGACCAAGATTCTGAGTCTCCTCCTCCCGTCGCGAAAGTCGATGACGGTAAAGGAATTGGAGAAGTCAAATCTGTCGAACTCAATGAACCACTCAAGCCAGCCTTAGTGGATGAAGGCAAAAGTATCTATGAATTAAAATGTGCTGCTTGTCATAAATTAACGGATAAGCGAGTAGTAGGGCCGGGCTGGGCCGGGCTTACTTCTAAGAGAAAGCCAGAATGGATCATGAATATGATTACCAATGTCGAGGTCATGCTCGCCGAGGATCCAACGGCACAAAAACTGCTGGAAGAATGTTTAACCAGGATGCCTAATCAAAACCTGACTATTGATGATTCCAGAGCAGTATTGGAATTCATGTATGCCAACGATGGCCTCGAAGTAGGCAATTAAGCGATACACTTCCCTTGCCGAGGCCGTGTACGAAAACTAGATTATTGTCCAGTACGTACACGACCTCTCCCAATCTATTTCTTGCTATGGTTAAACGATGGTTCACAGTAGCCCTCATCAATCTATTGTTGGCTACTACACTCGGTGCAATATTAAGGTATGCCTTTGTAAATGGAGTTGCTGGATTAAATTTCCGATATGTTCTACATGCCCACTCGCATGTAGCCATGCTGGGATGGATCTATTTGGCACTCTATTGCTTTATCGTGCCTAATTTCATCCGCTTAGATGCTAACAATAGTAGGGTATTTAATCGACTCTTTTGGCTTACACAGCTGAGCGTTGCAGGGATGCTCCTCAGTTTTCCTTTTCAGGGATATGGCCCTATTTCCATCTCTTTTTCCACCCTTCACATCCTGTGTTCCTACTACTTTGTCTGGAGGGTTTGGCGACACTTGTCGGAAGATAAATCCTTTGCTGGTCGGTTGCTACGTTTTGCACTCCTATTTATGTTATTGTCTACGGTAGGTCTATGGGGCATGGGCCCTATTATTGCGATGGGCATGAAGGGTTCTGCTCTTTACTATATGTCTGTCCAATTCTATTTGCATTTTCAATTCAATGGCTGGTTCATCTTCGCCGTCCTGGCCCTGCTGTTTAAACAACTCGAAAACATGGGGATTGAAATACCAATGCCCAAAACTCGGCCATTTTTCAATTTATTGGTTATTTCCTGCTTTCTGACCTATGCCTTGGCCGTAGCCTGGTCACAACCACTACTGGTTATCTTCATTGTCAACAGTGTAGGCGTACTCATTCAACTACTTGCACTATGGCTGCTCACTCGAATCCTCCAACCTTTGTGGGCCTCTATCATGAATGGCTTCGAAGGACTAGAACGATTGCTTTTAAAGGTGGCTGCATTATCTTTTGGATTAAAAATCGTAGTGCAGGCGGCTGTCGCTGTACCTGCTGTCGCTGAATTGGCCTACACCATTCGGAATTATGTTATTGGTTTCATCCATTTGGTCTTGTTGGGTGTAGTCAGTGCTTTTCTATTCTCTTTAGCCTTTAAACGAGGTATTCTGGATAGAAAAGTAGCGCTGGTTAATATCGGGATTATCACCTTCATCTGTGGAATCATACTATCAGAACTGCTTCTCTTCCTCCAAGGTAGCATGCTCTGGGGAGCCATGGGTTTCCTACCCTTATACTATGAAATACTATTCGCCTTTAGTGCTTTGATGCCTTTTGGTATTCTACTGACTTTATTAGGTGTGTTCCAGAAGTATATCAGATGATTCAGTACAGGTACGCTATGATACTGATTCAACTAGGGTATTGAGAAGATCAAATAGTTGTCCGTAGTTTGAAACTACGGACAACTATTTAAAGCAAATCTCCGTATCTTTAGTCAACGAATTTTTCAGAATTTGCGCTCCACTTTTCTTACACCTTCCTATGTCCAAAAAACTGCTATCCGATCAAGAACTAGAGTGGACGGCTGTCGTCGCCAATAATAGAATGAACCGCTCCCGAGTGGCCATCGGAGTGAATAGCTATGCTCAAGATTTAGGGCTTGATCCCATACAATTTCTTAAAAGCAGGGCAGAAGGGCAAGAAATTCGGTGGCTGGACTTATGTTGTGGTGAGGGGAATGCCTTGATCCAAGCCGCTACTCCCTTACAGCAAGATAATATTCCTTTTCAATGCATCGGTATCGACTTAGTCGGCCATTTCTCCGCTATTCCAGAGGACGTTGCGCCAAATGTAACACTGATACAAAGCAGTCTACGAACTTGGACCATTCTTGGACAATTTGACTTAATCACGATGGTGCACGGACTTCATTATTTGGGAGACAAGTTGGGAATATTGGCCAAGTATCTACGCCATTTGGCACCTGAAGGTCTGTTTCTGGCCCATTTAGATTTAGAAAACTTATTGCTCAAAGGAGTGAGCCATTCAAAACGGCATCTACGGAACTATTTTCAAGGAGAAGGAATTGAATATGACAGTCGTCATCACTTGCTTACCGTCAAAGGTCCTCGGCAACTAACAATACCCTATTCCTACCAGGGAGCGGATAGTACAGCTGGGCCAAACTATACCGGCCAAGAAGCGGTGACTTCCGTTTATAAAGTATGAAAATCGTGAATGTAAATAGGTAGAAAAATCGCGCGCTCAAATACAGGTAGAAGATTCGTCATCGGAGATATACATGGTTGTTACAAGACCCTGCATGTCCTGCTTTTTGATCAGCTAGACCTTAACCGTCAAGATCAGTTGTTTCTATTGGGTGACTACATTGACAAAGGCCCCAGGAATAAGCCTGTGCTCGATCTCATCATAAATCTGATAGCAGAAGATTTTCAGGTTTTCCCGCTTAAAGGAAATCATGAGCACTTTTTACTCAGAGACCTGGAGTACAATGCCTTACCCTCCAACACTCATCGCTTGGGAGATCTAATCTCTAGTAAAGACTTACTAGCCACTTACAATCGAATCGATGAGAAATACATTAAGTTTATTGAAGGACTACCCATGTACTATGAGCTAGAAGATTTCATTCTGGTACATGCAGGCTTAGATTTCACCTTGGAAAATCCCTTCAGCGATGTGGATAGCATGATGTATATCCGACGCTTTACCGTGGATCAGTCCAAAATTGGAGGTAAAATCCTGATACATGGCCATACACCAGTAACAAGAGATGTGATAGAGCATAGCGTAGCCAATTGCTTTGAGGCCGGTGAGATCAATCTGGATAATGGCTGCGTACTGAAGATTAGATCCAGCGGGAGAGGGCTGCCAGGCTATGGCCAACTGTGTGCCTTAGAGCTGAATAGTATGCATCTGCACTGGCAGGAAAATATTGATTAAGCAAAGTACCGCATTAGTCCTCAGCGGACAGCTCAAAAGAACGCAACCCCATTAGATATCTATCCTGATAGCTTAGTTTTGCATTGTACTGCTTCAGCTCTCCTGCTGCATTCAAGTACGGAATGGTTTGTCGATCCAACAATAAATCGACTATAGCCGTTTGTTCCGCATGCACAGCTGTAATGATTCCCTTTGAATTGACCTCTACTACAAACTCTTCATTGTACAGTGGGAAGTCGTTCAAGGACACTTGGATTTCTTTCCAAGCGTCGTAAGGTACCGTGATATGTGGGAGCACAGGTTTCTCACTAATTGATGGCCTGGCGAGTAGCAAAAGCGATCCAAAAAGCATGATGGATGCAATAATCAAGGTGGGTTTACGGATTTCCATGAGCGCGAAGTTTTCTATTTCCTACAAAATACCTATCCCGCAAGAATTAGGAAAATTTTTTAGACAGAAAATAGCATCCAATAGCTGTGCGTAGTTTTAAACTACGCACAGCTATTGGATGCTATTTGAATCACTCACTCTCCATGCCCGCCACATTAACAGATTTCACGACAAACTTCTCCGGCTTCTTGTACTTCTTGGGAATGGGGTACTGGGTTCCATAGGCAATACCAACCTGCTTCTTCCCATAGTATATATGGTAGGCTACTACCCAACTGCCCTCCGTTTCATCATAGGCAGGATCCCAATGCAGAAAAATTTTACCGCGGCGCTTATGGAAACCAAGGTTCTGAGGAGCAGCTGGAGGGGTATCATCTAATGTAGGTACATCCCCCATCATGAGTTCATCAATCTCTTTGGCTATTAAGTTTTTATCTCTTTTCTTCTGGATATAGCCTTGCTTCCCATCAGGAGTGGTCTCCCAGGTACACTCTCCAGCCTCAGTTAGGGTAATCTTCCCATCCCGTTGAGCCACATAATTTTCACCCTCACCGCGAATGGCGTAATGCAGCGCACATTGATCATTGCTATGGCGGCTGATATCCTCATCCCCGCCTCGCTGCTGAAAATGATATTCATAGCTCCGGCGAACGATGTGCTTGGCATCTAATTGTTTGAGACGCTGTCCAGTCATTACGTTACCGTAGTTCGCCTCATGATAATCACCACAACCTACCTCCCAGCCGGAAGCCATAAAAGGCGCGGGACAATTGTCAATCACATATCTACACATTCGGTTTCGTTCTTCATTTAGACAAGACCAATCGGTATACTCACATAAGGCATCTGCTCCACCCCAATTAGTTCGATCTAACCCTTTACCATCTATGAAGTTCCCACCCATAGTGACCACCTGCTTGACTTTGGCCCGAACCAATTCTACTCCGCTGAGGGTACTATAATCACCAGGGCCAGATTGCAGCAGTCCGTAGAAATTATGCATGGTTCCGATGATGACGACGGTGATACTTCGATTGGCCGCGCTGGCTAGTACCTCACGATACAATTGTACACCATCTGCAGCATCTTCCCACTGGGCCAACGCCCGAGGGTACTCCTTGGCAATTTGTTGATCATAAGTTAAGGTGGGAGCATTGATCTTTTCAGCATATCCTTTATAATCACCTACAGGAATAGCAGGCCGGTTATAGAAGTGATTGATGGAGCTAATACTCAGGGCAGATTCTTGATGTTCTGTCGAGTTGATCATGGCTAAAATTTCACATTCTCCTATGGAAGCCATAGTGTGTAACATCGCCATACAACCCACATCGTCTGGATCATAGGAAGGATCGGTGTCTAGAATAACTTTTTCCTGGCCCATAGAAAAAATGGGCAATAGCATTAGAAGGATAAGGCAGCGTTTTGTACATGCTTTCATGATCAATGTTTTGAAGAGAGTTTTTTCAAAAATCACCCAGCATTAGGGCTTCTATCAGTAGGGCCATTTCTTCAGTATCTTTGATCAATTTCAAGTAAGAGTGCTTAGATCGCTTGCTGTTTACCCAGGTATTCCCTCCTTTCTCATCCGGTACACATTTTCCGTCTTCCACTCTCTCCCAATAGGTACCGACTCCACCTCGCACAGCATACAATACAGCGGTCTGGTCAAAAGTAGAATTGTCAATGATATTCCCCGTTCGTTGCGCTTCCATCCAAGGGGCGTGATTACTGAAATGCAGGGAACCCACATAAAGTGGCGTCTGCTTATCGATCTGGTTGAAAACCTCCCCTGTCTTAATGGCCTGGCCGAGCTCAAACCCTAAAAAGGTAATGGGAACCTTCAACTGCTGTATTACTCGCTGTGTCACCCCTGGCATATCCCCATTGAAATTCCACTCATCCTTGCCAGCAGGGAATTGTCCCCCCATCACAACAAATTCTTTGACCTTGCGCTTAATTAGCTTTTTTCCAGACCATGACGAAATCGCATCCCCTTTCGAATCTAAAAGATTCTCGATATTCTTTAGCGGGCCAACCGTGACAATTACGACGCTCTTATTCTCGGCCTCGGCCAAAATTTTACGATAGAGCATAGTAGCGTCCTGCGCTCCCGCATGATCTAATTGATACTCAAATTGATCGCAGATCGGCTTGCTGTAGCACCATCCTTCGTGATGCGTTTCTCCTTTACGCGTACCAATTGGAATAGCTGGATGCTCATAATATCGATTGACAGCATCAATAGCAGAAACGGCATATTGCTCTGTAGACCAACACATAATTCCGAGTAGCTCACACTCTCCTTTGTCGATAAAGTGGTGGAGCATAGCCAAGGCGCCCAGGTCATCTACATCGCCTCCCAGGTCGGTATCAAAGATTAATTTACTCTGTCCATAGCTTACAGGTACGAAGCCCAGTAGCAGGAACAGGCTAGCAAGTAGCTGTTTCATATTACAATAAATAAAAATAAGAAAATAGATGTGTTTTAGGGCCGAATTTGATTCTTTAGCACATTGTAGGTAGTAGCATCATGGGTTTGGTAACGAAAAATATCGTAGTCCCCATCCTGCTCCAAGTCCACCGCTTGCCCGTTGTAAATGCCTTCATTCGTCACCAAAAGGGGTTCCCAACGTTGGTATTGTTCAGAACTTTTAAATACAAATACGTCGAAACTCGTGGCTCCCAGCGCTTCTCCTCTGGACTTGTTAATGCCAGCCAATACATCAAAATCTCCATCCAGATCAAAGTCAAAAACTTGGAGGGTATGACAAGCGGGTATGCTGTCCATAATGGTATGCTCTACCCAAGCATTATCAGCCTGTCGCTGGTAGTAGGAGAGGGGATAGCCCGATCTTTCAGAATGACTCATAAAGATCTCTGCTTTGCCGTCACCATCTAGGTCTTGTAAGAAGGATTTGGTACCATTGCGCGACCAATCCCCAGTCTGGGTATTCCACTTAGCATCCAGATTTTCCGCTCCCCAATCCGAATTGAGATCCCCTTTTGGATTGTAGAAAATGTGTGCATTGGCCACGATATCCGTCCAGCCGTCGCCATCGACATCTCCTGTTCCCATGCCTTCATGTAAGTTCTTGTAATTTTCAAAATGCTGGACGACCTCCCAGGCTGATTTTTCGTTCTGCTGGAAAATGGTAAGTGTGTTGGTTTCAAAAGTCATGGCTACAAGATCCATTTTCCCGTCCTTATTAAAATCCGCCAAATTGACGTCCTTAATGAAGTTTGGTGCTTCCCCAATCTTGTGTGCGGTCCAACTGGGATTTTCGTACCAGTAGATGATGGAGTTAGCCTGGGAGTCTTCCCATTCCCCCGTATGCTCAGCGGCAATAATATCCAGGTCGCCATCAAAATCGATGTCAGCGCATTCTAGGTCCCCTTGGGCAAAAGTACCTCCGCCTGGAGCTTGAGCTGCAATGAGGACTTTTTCCCAGATACCCTCCGTCACTTGTCCTTTCAAATAGTACAATCCTCCCCCGTAACCATTGTTATTGATGTAGACGAGGTCGGCTATCCCATCTCCTGTTATATCCGCTGGGCGGTGTGCCCAAATAAATTCGAGTGAATCTCCAATTTGACTAGTCTCAAAACTCAGCGGCTTCGGTGGCTCCGCGGGAGATGATTCTTCTTTGGGGGTAGATTGACAGGAGGCGAGTAAAGAGAAAGCGAGGGTCATGGCCGCGAGAAATCGAAAAGGTACAGGTTGCTGGTTCATACTACTTCATTTTTGAGTTGGTTTTCAAGAATTTCTGATCAATATAATTAGCAAATGTCTGATGTTTTTCCACTGAATCTACCTCCTTCGGATAGAAGCCGATAACGAATTGCTGAGGTGTCTGCAGTAAGGCGGCAGGTTTTTCGTTCCGGCCAAAACCCCAAACGGTCATCCCATCTGAACTGGCAATACCTTTTTCACTATTTCCAAGGGTAGATATGATATCCTCTTGTTGATCCGCTTTCAGCTGAATCATATAGAGCACTCGATCCAGACCATTAACCCCACAGTACGCCCATCTCAAGTTTTGCTTTAACAGATTATTCTTAAAGTAATCGTACTGCGCCTGGGAAGGGTTAGAGATATTTGTTCCAAAATAGGTCTGATCCGGTTGGTACTTCCCTCCGGGCGTACCTTCATACAAAAACCAATAGCCCCGATCGGGATCTGTTTTGATCACCTCTAAATGCGCATATCCAGAAGCAAAACTCCAACGCCATTTCCATTTCCCACTTTTGCTCTCCGTGACAACCTGATTTCCGTCCAGCCAGGAATTACATTTTTGGTGCCCTGGATGACCGGCTCCGTCATCTTCCCCCTGCCAAACTAAGTTGGGTAGACCTCTAAAAGCCGAAGCGGCTGAAGCAGGATATTCTCCCCAAGGCTCTTTTTTGAAGGAAACCCAATCATTGCCGTCCTGATCAATAATGCGCGAAAAGCCGCCACCTTGTCGATCATAGTAGTAGTTAATTTTCTCGGTACTGATCAAAAAGTGCGGAGCCCCCTCGTAAGTGACCTCACTAATGGAAATGGGGCTTCTCTGTTGATTGATCCAAACGTGTTGCCTCTTGTAATCGTCCCAGGCCGCTCCTATAATATCCAGATCACCATCTGCATCCAGGTCGATCCACTGCGTACCCAGATGATTCTCCTTACCCGTATCAATCACATGCTTAGTGAACTGGCCTTGCCCATCATTCTCCCATATTTGTAACTCCAAGACTTTCCCCTTGTGCTCCCCTGTTAGCAGATCTATATCCCCATCCGCATCGATATCTGCTACATCCAGATTATTACTTGAATATTGGGTAACAATCAGATGCTTATCCCATTCCGTTTTGAGATTGGCACGCGCTGAAAACCAGAATAGGGAGCCATCCGGCTCAAGACCGGGATATCGTTCCTCCGCCATGACAATGTCAGCCTCTTCGTCGCCATTCAGATCGGCGATTTCTATTCGATCGATTGGGTGTTCGGTATGGCCCACTACATAACTAGGCCATGGAGTCTCCGTATGACCAGGATTTTCAAACCAAACCAAAATAGTAGGCTCGTCCTCTCCTTCTGGTCGACGACCACAGACTAGATCCACATCTCCATCTCCATCAATATCTCCATAGCCAATTCCCTCATCTGAGGTGTTCCCTGCGATCAAATGCGTAGGCCATAATTCCCCTTCCTTCAGTTTTTCGGGTATGCTAATAGCATAGACATTTCCATTACCGGCTATTAGTAGTTCTACTTTCCCGCCAGGAATCACATCGGCTTTTTCAAAACCTTGGCTATTAACGTGACTGGTGGCGGGAACCGAGGAGATCAAAGTCTTTCGGTAGCTTCTCCCTTGTTTATCCAGCGCTTCGTACCAATACACATTAGGCAAGGCCATAGCAATGATATCGGCAAAAGCATCATTATCGACATCGGTATAGAATATCCCATCCACATTGTCATCCAAGGCAGTTCTCTTCCAGTCATCGAGCATATCTCCACCTGGATTATGGTAGATGTAGCGTCCAGAAATCACATCCAGTAGCCCATCACGGTCTACATCACCCGCATCAAGACCAAAGTAACGCAACCACTCCGGTTGTGCCCAGTCACCCCATTTTTGCTTACTACTATCAATTGGGACATAGGTCCAGTTTTGTGCTTCAAATACTTGCCCTGGTAAAGCCTGACAGCAAAAAACCAGCAACAGCAGACAGAAAAATCTCATAGTCGGAAGGATTAGTTTTTCAACAAGGAATTTGCGGAAGTATGTAACGGAGGGTATTGGCCTATTTGACTCCAGCCTCCATCGATGACGATGGTTTGTCCGGTGATGTGATCCGCAGCAGGAGATAGCAAGAATAAGCCTACCTCTGCTATTTCTTCTGGAGCAGCCACCTTGCCCAAGGGGATAAGATCTTGCCAATGCGCTTCATAGTTGGGGTCATCTTCCAGGGTGCGTGGGGTGATGGTGGCTCCCGGTGCTAGCGCATTGATGGTGATGCCATAAGGAGAGAGTTCCAAGACCAATGAGCGGCTCATCATTTGCAAGGCGGCCTTGCTCATGCTGTAAGCAGTCAATTGCGGATACGTTTGTGCGCCAATGTTTGAAGACATCAATATCAATTTCCCTTTTATCCCGTGCTCCCGCATACAGTTTGCGGCAGCTTGACAGAGAAAAAAGGTACCAGCTACATTCAGGTCCATCAAGGTCTTAAACGCTTCGGGTTTGTAGGAGAAGAAATCCCCAAAACAGGTCACGCCAGCATTAGCAATACAGTAGTCTAGACGGCCATAAGTTTGTACCGCATGAGCAATCAAGGCCTGGATCGTCTCATAATCAGCGGCATCTCCTACGAAAGCCGTACAAGTCCCTCCGGTTCTCCGAATATCTGCTACTGCTGATTCCGCCTTTTCCCTGGAAATATCATTGAGGACCACCTTAGTTCCCTGAGCAGCCAATCCTTGCGCAATGGCCAATCCGATACCTGATCCAGCACCTGTCACTAAGCCCACCTTTCCAGTAAAATAGGTAGCATTCATGGTTGTAGCAATATTTTGATGGCTTGCTTCTGTTCCATTAGGTCAAAACCTTCCTTCCACGCCTGTAGCGGTAGTCTATGGGTAATAGTATCCTCCACTTTCAGTTTTCCCTGTTGCAAAATATTCATCGTTTGATTCCAGGTAGCTCGGGTGTACCCAACGGAACCCGAGATTTCCAATTGGCGAAAGGCAATATGATCCCAAGGTACATTTAGATCCTTTCCAAAATGTCCTACCTGCACATAGTGCCCCAAAGGGCGCAAAGCGTCAAGACAATTACGAACCGACCCTTCCGCGCCCGCTACTTCAAAAGCTATATCCACACCCCGTCCTTTGGTGATCTCATCAATAACTTCACCAAGGTCCTCTTGCCCTAGCGCAACTACCCGAGCTGCTCCATAGGCCTTTGCTTGTTTCAGTCTTAAGGTGTCTTCTTGGGTTCCGACGACCAGCGTCTGAATCCCCTGCGCGGCTAGAAGTTTTACCACTAACAAGCCGATAGGACCAGGGCCCGAAACAAGTGCTACATCCCCTAATTTAAACCGAGCAATATCACAAACGGCGTGGACAGCTGCCGCTAAAGGTTCGACTAAGGCAGCAGCTTCCATACTCACCCCTTCCGGTACCTGATACAACTGATCCGGTCTGGCTACGGCATAGCGAGTGAATGCACCATGCACCCCATGTCCCATTCCCCTGCGATTACCGCAGAACATGAATTCGCCTTGATGACAATACCGACATTGACCACAAGTGACTGCCACGGCTCCCAGGACGGAGAAGGAATCGTCCAAGGCTACTCCCTTGACTGCTTTTCCTACTTCTACGACCCTCCCTGAAAACTCGTGACCTAAAATAACAGGCGGATAATTCTTAAAGGTATCATGATACACATGTAGGTCTGTTCCGCAGATGCCACAGGAAGCTACCTCGAGTAGGACTTGATCATCTTTGGGTATGGGTTGAGGCATTTCTCGCAATCCAACATTACCGCTCCCTTTTGCATATTTTACAACTGCTTCCATGTTAAGGGTTTGTTTAAGATGTAGGCATGGGATAAAAATGGGCGAGAAGTCTTTGCCCTGCTTCTACAATATTTTGAGCTCTAAGTCCATATTTATCCATCAACTCCTGGGCTTGCCCAGATTCTCCAAAGACGTCTTGCATACCAATCCGGATGACTGGTTTGGGGCAATATTCACTCACCAGCCCCGCAACCGCTTCTCCTAGTCCCCCAATCACAGAGTGTTCTTCTGCAGTGATGATTCCCTTTGTCGCCTTCGCCGCTTCAAGGATTGCCTCCTGATCCATCGGCTTAATGGTAGGCAAATGAAGTAAACGGATAGAAAGTCCTTCAGCTTCAAGCTGTTTAGCGGCCTTCATCCCCTCGCTAATCATGATTCCCGTGGTGATGATCGTTAAGTCATCGCCCATTTGCAGCACTTTCGCTTTACCTATTTCAAACTCACCATGAATGGCTGGCACGATAGGGTAGGCGTCTCTTCCAAAGCGCAGGTAAACTGGACCATCATAATTGGCTGCTGCAATTGTGGCTTGCTTGGCCTCCTCATAGTCACCAGGGACCAGGATGGTAAAGTTGGGGAAGGAGCGTACAATGGCTATATCCTCGTTGGCTTGGTGTGAAGCACCATCTCCTCCTGTCGTCAGGCCACAATGCGTAGCGCCTACTTTGACATTTAATTGAGGATAAGCAATGGAATTGCGCATCTGATCTCCTCCACGGCAAGTAGCGAATACCCCGAAGGTAGAGGCAAAGGGGGTATAGCCTTCGAGCGCCAGTCCAGCTGCCACCGATAGCATGTTTTGCTCTTGCACGCCGCAATTGAAAAAGCGCTCCGGAAATTCTGCTTCAAATTCAAAAGTCTGTGTGGCTTTGGCTACATCTGCATCCAAGACTAGTATCTGATCATTGTTCCTAGCCAACTCTTTGAGGCCATCCACATAGCCTTGTCGTGTCTTTTTGAATTCCATAGTGGTTTTTAGTATAAGGTTTGAAGGGCCATCTGATATTCTTCATCGCTGGGCGGCTTTCCATGCCATTCTGCTGCATTCTCCATGAAGGGAACACCTTTTCCCTTCAGCGTATTCGCGATGATCATTACAGGTTTCTCACACTGTTGAGCTTCTAGGACCGTTCCAATGATCTGTTCTAAATCATGGCCATCAATCTTATAAACTTCCCAGCCAAAGGATTCCCATTTGGGAGCAAGAGGATCAAGCGGCATAATGTCCTCCGAATAACCATCGGTTTGCAAGTAATTGCGATCGACGAAGGCAATAAGATTATTCAACTTATACTTGTTCGCAAACATGGCCGCTTCCCATATCTGACCTTCCTGGATTTCTCCATCACCACACAGTACATAGTAGTAATGAGATTGGCCCTTGAGTTTGGCTGCCAGGGCCATTCCACAAGCCGTGGAGAGACCTAGCCCTAAGGTTCCCGTGGATGCTTCAATACCTGGGGTCTTAGGTTGAAAAGGATGGCCTTGCAAATGCGAACCTGGCCGTCTAAATGTTGTTAGATCGGATTTGGGGAAATAGCCGACATCACCTAAGATCGAATAGATCAAGGGTGTACAATGACCTTTGGATAAAATAAAGCGATCTCTTTCTGCCCAACCCGGTCGCTTGGGATCGTGTTTCATCAAATGATAGTACAGCGCTACTCCGATATCGGCTGCCCCAAGGCTGCCCCCGATATGACCTGATTGAGCCCGGTGTACCATGGTTAGGATTTCGTGGCGGACAGTCTTCACCTTGTCCACCAAAAACCGCTTAGTTTCCGTAGTAAGCATCTCAATAAAGATTTAGACAATCGAGAAAAAGCTAAAGTCTGATCTGTTTCCACTGCTAAGGTATTTCAGTTAATGCAAAATGTGTTTAACAGATTTGGTCCTTTTTTGTACTATATTGTCCTATCAAGGCCCAAAACTTAAAAAACACATCAGTATAGTGAATAAAAAATAGTATGGATCCAATTCTCGAGAAGGTTACCTCCAATCTTGATCACTCCTTTGCCTTAAAGGAAGATATTCTACCCTACATTGAGATAGGTTGGCACTTTCACCCCGAGTATGAGCTAACACTAATTGCAGAAAGCTATGGTAAGCGTGTGATTGGCGATCATGTTGATACTTTTGCAGCTGGGGATCTGTTATTGATCGGTCCGGGAATTCCACACTATATGAGAAATGATGCCGCCTTTTATCAAGGAAATCCTAGCCTCAGATGCAGAGCTATCGTCGCCCACTTTTCGGAAGACTTCATGGGCAGGAGTTTCTTTGCTAAGCCCGAGCTCAAGCTTATTCAGCAACTACTGGAGGCCTCACATCAAGCCATCCACATACATGGCAAGACCGCCGAAGTAATTGCCGCCGATATGGAGCTATTATTAAACAAGGTGGGCTTTGAGCGCTTACTCCTATTGCTAAACATCCTATACAAAATAGCACTGAGCAACGAACGTCGCTCTTTGGTTTCTAATGGGTATACCGGGAAGGCTCCCACTGGGGAAACGCAACGCATTGGTCAGGTCTATGCCTATCTGTTCCAACATTTCTCCGAGGACGTTCAACTGAGCAAAGTAGCTCGGGAAGTTAGCTTGACGGATTCTGCATTTTGCAAATTTCTCAAGCGCCACACCGGAAAAACATTCTCTCATATTCTCAACGAAATTCGAATAGGACATGCTTGTAGATTATTAAATGAAACAGCCGAATCTGTCGGAGCTATAGCTTATCAAAGTGGCTATAGCAATTCCTCCTACTTTAACCGAAAGTTTCGAAGTTTAACAGGCCTCACGCCCCTTCAATATCGGCGGCGATGGCAGCCAGAGCATCAAGTATAACTTCTAGCTCTCATGACTACTAATACGGTAAATCGGAATTCCCCACTTCCCAAAATCACCTCATGACTGAATTGGAATCGCTTGAAGCTTTTGGCGCAATTTGATAACTTGAACAACCAAAGGTCATTTCTCCATGTCATTATCATTGTATGAACTTATCAGAACCTACCTTTTCTATACCAACTCCCTGTGTCAAAAAATGGGATGAACTACAAGAGATAGATCAACATTGCACCAAGTATTGCTCTGCCTGCAAGCAAAAGGTTTACGACATTTCAGGAATGGATCGGGAGGTGGTTGAAAGATTATACCAACAAAAAGGGGGAGATCTGTGTGTACGAATGCCCATCGAGCAGAAGGATATAGCTAGTAAACGCTTCAATTTTCTCAGCTACTTTAAAAGTGGTCTTCGTTGGGCATTAATGTCTTTCGCGCTGTTTGTAGGAAGTCCAATTTTAGCGCAAAAGTTCTCACATAAGCAATATTGCTATGAACAAGTAGACACTAAATCCAATACTATAGTCCTCAGTGGTGAAATTCTTCGACCCAAAGGAAAGAATTGGCGGAAATTGAAGCGTGTCTTTATACAGATCAATAATGGTTCTTCCTTAGAACTGGTGGAAGCGAAATGGTTAGACAGCTCCCTTGGTTTCATTATGGAATTAGAAAAAGAGAAACTAGGGTCTCATTTCACTATTATTTTCGAACGGGACAACTACGCTTCCTTAATCATCAATAATATTCCAAGCAAAAATCACGCTTTTCTATCAAGATGCAGGCGGAACAGACTACTTATTTGCTAGGTAGACTTTTTTAGGTAAAAGCTGAGGTTCGAAATGATCGATCTAAAATTACGTTACGATAAGCTGTGGTCGGATAGTCTTCTCCACGTGCAACAGAACAATTTCCAGACAGATGAGCACCTACACGACCCCAAGGATAATCGGTTTGGACTAACCCTCCTGGTTCGTCCTGACTCAGCTGTTTCCGAAAAGATACAGCGCTTTCTGACTGAATTAAAGGTTATAGATCCTGCTCCCTATTATTATCCCACCTCAGATCTACACATTACGGTACTTTCAATCATCTCCTGCTATGCTGGTTTTGAGGTAAATAAGACTGAAGCTCAGTCCTACATCGATGTGATCAATGCTGCCTTGAGCAAATATCCCTCGTTTCCGATTACATTTAGCGGCGTTTGTATTTCTCCCTCTACAGTCTTGTTGCAGGGCTGCTATGAAGCAGGCACCTTGGATTCCTTGCGAGACGCCATTAGAAATGCGTTCCGGCAGACTGACCTTAAACAGAGTATCGATAAGCGATACAGACTGTCTACTGCACATTCAACAGTAGTACGATTTAGTGCTCCAGTGGCCAGGAAGAAGGAATTCTTGGATATCCTTCAGCAATATCGAGCCCATAATTTTGGCACAATCAATGTCAAAGCGGTTGAATTTGTGCACAACGATTGGTACCAACGTGCCGAAAAAACAAGTCTACTAGCCAAATTTCCATTGGTCAACCCTCAAAACGTCTTGAGAATTTAGGCTTTGATCTAGTTTAGCTGATTTTCAATCTAATTAGGTCTAACTTATAAGAACTGGAGATGACATCGACGCTCCAGGTACTTTCTTGATCAGCTACTGAACTATGAAAAAAAGGATCCGAGCCTTCCTCAATAGTCCCTGGACCATGACTTTGATTTCCACTACCATCGGGGTCTACCTAGGAATTTTTCTGAATGAGCATTACGCAACGAAGGCGGAACAGAACCGAGCAGACCTTGCCTTCGCAGATGTCCTATCAGAGTTAGAGGACAATTATGAGGACTTATTGGAATGGGATAGCATATCCAGGCAAAATTTTGAATTCTTCAATCAAGTGCATCCGAATATTGAGGATTACGATGAAATGATCCTACGGATGAGCTCAAAGAAAATGGCAGCCTTGCAGGCCCAATACCCTAAAGCGCTGATCATTGAGGACACCGATAAGGTCAATGATTCTATCTCCCTTTACGACGTGACCTTCGATTTAGATTTCAATTCCCGTCTGGTCTTCATTCAACATTATGAAATCGCCTGGAGCTCCATGAAAAATACGGACTATATTCATTTTCTGGACTTCGGCTGTATCAAAAGTATTGAATTCTTTTATCGAATGTACTCCTATTCCAATGACCTTCGTGCTAAATGGTTGAAAGCCTTTTTCAATGGTGAAAGTCGTGCCCCTACGATAGATCAGATCATGGGCGAATGGCAGATGGAAAATCAAATGAATCAGATGCTAATCGATTCCTATCCTGAGATTGAAAAGATTTTGCAGGAATGTAAGTAGGATACACAAACTTCGGAAAGTCAACCCAACTCGCTCTTAAATAACATATTGATGAAAGTAATTTTTTGCCTTCTAAGCTGCCTTTGTTTACTATCGTGTCAAGCTCCAATTTACCTTGATAATCAAAAGGAGATAGCCAGGATAGACGAGCTTCCCATCGACCAGATCATCCTTGAATTAGAGACAGACTCGATCGATCAAATTTTGGATACCCTTTCGCGTACCTATTTAAAGTTCGATGCCAAGCAGAATACAGTATTCCAACGCTATGTACAGTACCCCCCTGTGAGAATTGAATCGATTTCGTACTTCCTTGAATCTAATGAACCGTTTTACAAGGAGGTTCATTTACCTGAATATCAGGAAACCAGCTATCATAACGCAGTTGTTCGGTCCGATGGCAGGACGGAGAAAGCGCTCTATACCTTACAATCATCGGAAGGACGTGACACACAATTCATGGTCTTTCAATATCGGGACCGTGCTGACGGCACCAAAGAACAGATCCGAATCATCAGCAAATCCACTGAAGGGGAGGGAGTTAGCATCGACCAGTATGATAAACAGGAAAGACTAACCTCTTCAGTGCTAGTCTTAGAATCAGATACCATTCATATTGAAGAGCGATACTATCGCGATTCCCTCTTGCAAAAAATCGTGGAAAAAGCAATAATTGGTCACCCCCCACTTAAGATTTCCTACTACAATAATGATGGAAAACTTGAAGAAGAGCAGAGCTTTGCAGGTGTAGATCAAAACTCGGACATGTTAATGCAAACGCAATACTCATATGGTTCTGATGGAAGTTTGCAGGCAAGGGTAGAAGAAGACCTGACTAAGGAGAAAAGAAGGTATTTCAAGTATATTACAGAAAGAAAGGCGAACTAGCCGAGCAAATAAGAACCAAAGCCAAGATCTGTCTGTTTATCATATTTGTCACTACAGACTAACATTGGTCTATATTTCGAATACCTATCTTTGTTGAATGCTACGGATATCACTACGCAGGTCACTGTTCCCCATTTCCCAAACGCTCTTACTCCTAGTAGGTATGCTGGCTTGCGGAACACCCACCGAAGCAGGGGAGAGGGAAGCCCTTTCCACCCCAACCATAGCTATCGCCGTGGCCGCCAATATGCAGTTTGCCATGGAGGAACTCACCAAAGCTTTTACAAAGGAATCGGGCATCAAATGCCAAACTAGCGTGAGTTCATCCGGTAAATTAACTGCCCAAATCCAACAGGGAGCCCCATTTGATATCTTTGTATCTGCCAATATGAAGTATCCGAATGAGATACAAAATAGTGGGTTGGCGGCCTTGCCCCCCAAGGTATATGCCAATGGAAGACTCGTTCTGTGGTCTATGAAGAAAGGGCTCGAACCAAGTCTTGACCTGCTAAGTGATCCCTCCATTCGACACATTGCTTTGGCCAACCCCAAAGTCGCTCCTTATGGCATGGCAGCAGAACAAGCCTTAAAAGAACATGGTCTATTGCCTGATATACAAGGAAAATTGGTCTTCGGAGAAAGCATTGCTCAAACCAATCAATTCATAACGACCCAAAGTGCTGCAATCGGTTTTACAGCAATGTCTGTGGTATTATCCCCCGCCTTGCAGGGGAAAGGACAATGGATTCCTTTGCCTTCGGACCTGTATACGGCTATTGAACAAGGTGTAGTGGTGATCAAAAGACAGGATAAAGAGATTTCAGCTGCTCGGAGCTTTTATGACTTCTTATCTTCTGCTACAGCAAAGGGTATTTTGCAGAATTTCGGATATGAGGTAAAAGAAAACTCATAGCGATTAAACACCAATTGTTCTTAGCGCTTCATCTACCCAAAGGAACACCTTAATTTCCAAGTATAATGCGACACCTCCACTTCCTTTTCTTGCTATTCTGCTTTATGGCTTGTACAACTGAGCCAAAGGTGGAAGCTGATATGACCATAACTGCACCAGAAAGTTCCTCTAGATTGATAAGAGATGAGGTCGTGATCAGCATGGTAGATACAAATCTCGCCCTTTTCACTAACCTGTTTAGCAATGAATTCCAGGACAAACCTGACATGCTATTCTTCGGAGCAGAACAGCAAAGATGGACCATCACTATTCCCACTAAGGATTCTGTGAGGATTTTAGGGGGAGATCCAATGCACTCCTTCTTTTATGAACTAGTACTACAGAGAGGAGATAGTCTACAGATAGATATTGACTCCCTAAAAATCCGCAAAGACAAAACGCTCAACTATCCCATCTTCACCCTACTTGATTCCGCGACGCCCTCAGCAGAATTGAATTTTGGCTATCTACACTACAAGAAAAACCTGGCCACAAAAGCCTTGGATTTTAGCACCCAAGGTATTGGTGCGGGAAGAGATGGCGATCAGATTCTCCAAAACGGTATACTCCTATTGGATAGCCTCAATAGCCAAAAACTTATTTCCACAGCCTTTTATATACAAACAAAAAGAAAGCTAAAACGGAGTCATGCCAAAGAGAGAATCTATGCCGCCCGGAACCAACAGCAAGATTTGGCTATTGAAGATCTGAATATGAGTCTCACCGAAGAAAAATGGGCTTGGGATCAGGATTACCTGAGCTTCCTTAGAGCAGTCATACTTCATCAATACTTCAGCAAGGAGAAAAGGGTGAAAAACTCGAAGCAGTTCGACTTCATCGCCAATAAAGCGAGTTTTCTCACGCCCACATTACGCTTAGCGATTCTCGATAGTTATCTAAAAAGCATCTTCTTTGTAGAAAAATCACAATTTCGCTCCTACCTCAAAAAGCTGCAAGCCATCGACACTTCTGAGTTATTTACAGCTAAGTGGGAGGCCCTAATAGCGGAGGACCAGGCGAAACAAGATCAGATCACTCTTACTAAGGGAAAACCAGATCTCTTGACCAATCTTATTGGAGACCCGCCGCTGCGCCTTAAAGAGATCATAGCACAGGAAAAAGGGAAAATTGTATTAGTGGATTTCTGGGCAAGTTGGTGCGCACCCTGCCGTCAAGAGATGCCCGCCGTCAGTGAACTTCACAAGGAAATTGGTACGGATAAGTTGGCCGTGATTCAGATTTCTATTGACAAAAAGTATGAAGCTTGGGAACGAGCCGCAGTCATGGAAAATATTCATCAGCAAGAACATAACTATCTGATCTCAAATTGGGAATCTTCTGATCTTTATCAGCGTTATCAGATCAAGACCATCCCACGTTACTTACTATTTGATGCCAGCGGAAAATTGTTAGAGGAAGACGCACCTAGGCCAAGTAGTGCTGAGTTGGTGGCATTGATCAAGATGCACCTATAAAAAAGTTGAAATGTTAAACCCTGAGATCATCGAAAATGACCTTCCGATTGCTACCTATCGACACCTACGAGTCGTCAGCGGCCTCTCCGCCAAAACGCTAGAAGCAAGCGAAAAGGGATTGCCCAATTCTTTGTATACCGTGCTCTTGAAAGAGGGAGGACAAGCGATTGGAATGGGCAGAGTAATAGGGGATGGAGGCTGTTTTTGCCAAGTAGTAGATATCTGTGTTCATCCGGATTTCCAGGGGCGAGGCCTAGGAAAACGCATCATGGAATGTGTTACGACTTACCTTAGAGAAAACCTACCTCCAAGCTGCTACGTAAGCCTCATAGCGGATGGAGATGCGTCTTTTCTTTATGAAAAGTTTGGTTTTAGAGATACCATGCCAGCCTCTAAGGGCATGTATTTAGATTTTACCAGATGATAGCTTATCAATGGCTATTTTAGAACTGATTTAGGATTATGCTGTAACTTACTTTCACATCATCTAAAAACCGAAGATCATGGACTTATCTGTGTGGCTGTCTTTCGTCGGAACGGTAATGCTCATTGCCTTCACCCCCGGACCCAGCGTGTTGTTAGCTACTGCCAATAGCATGAAATATGGCGCAAAGAAAACCGTTGGAACCATCTTGGGAGATCTGAGTGCCAATTTGTGTCAGATTGCTTTAGCCTCACTAGGGTTGGCTTCATTCGTCATTTCTTCTGGTGCTGTTTTCCAGTTTATCAAGTGGTGTGGAGTAGCCTACCTGATTTATATGGGCTTGTCTAAGATCTTCAGTAAGGTCCAAATCAAACTTTCCGCCAACAAGGATCAGAAACGGAGTTTCCGCAAATTGTACGGTGAGGGCTTCTTGATGTCCGCCGCAAATCCAAAAGCCATTGTGTTCTTCGCTGCCTTATTCCCTTTATTCCTTGACCCGAACGCTCCCTTTCTTCTGCAAGTTTCCATCCTTGCGCTAACTTTTTTGGCGATCGATGGAATCTCTCTACTCATCTATGCCCGCTTTGCCGAACAGCTCAAATCCTATCTCGAAAATCGAGAGAAAGTACACTTACAAAATAAGATTGTAGGCTCATTGCTCATCTTTAGCGGTATTATGCTCTCCTTGGTAAAAAGGACACAAAGTTAAGCTGACCTTATCCTCTAAATCATGAAGAATGTCATTCGCTGCTTACTCTTGGCCCTGGTTTCAGGACTGACTTTTGCCTGCCAGAATTCCAAAACTAGCTCACAACCAGCCTTTCTCCAGGCCCGCTTAATAGCTATCGTAGTCGAGGACCTCGGATCCAGCCTTGACTGGTACAGCCAAGTACTCGGAGGTACTTTAATTAAACCCATCGATTCTTTTCCAGACTATGATTTGCGGATGGCTTTTCTACAAGTTGGAGATTTTCATTTGGAGTTGATCGAGAGTGGTTCTGCTGTTCCACGGAGCGAAATACTTCCCAGTCCAGAAGTATCCTTGGGCGGTTGGTTCAAGATCGGATTTTTACTGCCGGATATCGAGGCTAAATATACCCAACTACAAAAGATTGACAGTATCAATTTTGTGACGGGTATCGGAGAACTCCCGGAAAATGAACTCCCAATTAAATGGCCAAGGCGATTCTTTCTCCTACAAGACCCAGATGGCAACTACGTTCAATTTTTCGATGGGGGCGCTGAAGAAAATCCCAGTCCATGGCTGTTCATGAATACTGTCCAAGACCTATCGACAGCGATCTCCTGGTACTCGACTCATCTAGGGTTCACACATCATGAAACAGTAGGAGAGCTTGGTAATCGGAGAGCTATAGTAGAACGAGACAATTGTGTTATAGAACTCTTTGAGCCCGCTCAAGTCCTACCCATCAAAGAAATAGCATCAGACCAATTGATCCTCGGTTTTTCCAAACTCGCATTTGGTGTCAACAGGTTTGATACATTGCTTACCCAGTTTCGAGGAGGGCAGGTGGAAATATCCCATGGGCCAGCCTCTAGCACTTTTCCTTGGGCAGATCAGTATGTCATTGTAAAGGATGAAGAGGGAACTTGGGTACAGCTATTTGAGCAGAGAAATACCCATTGAAAAGCTTGTGCACCAGCATTCTTAAATGGTAATAGCCGGAAAAAAAGGAACGATATAGAAAGCTCCACATCGCTCCTCATTCTTATTTTGAAAGTTCGACCTTAGTTCGCCTGAATAAAGGCATTGATCGCCTGTTCCACCTTAGCACTGAACTGGCGCCAAGCTGCTGAGTGTTCCTCGGTGGATTGATCCATGTTGGACAACAAGAAATAACCTGATTCACCAGAACGATCAAACTCCAGGATACAAGTAGTACCAGGATCTGCACCTGAGTGTTGTACCGTGTTGTCGTCTAGATACCAGAAAACCCCTTGATTTTTGGCAAAGTTAGCTGGAACCACACCATTGGGTAGCAAGCTTGTAAAAAGCAGCTCATACCCCGCAGGGGAAAAGAGGGTGGAGGATTGCCCTTTTATGCCCTTCATCATATCTACTAAGTACTTTGACAAATCCTCATTGGATGTCATCAGACTACCATCCGGATAAGACTCATGAAAATAGTTAGGGAGAGGGGTATTCTTGTCCCAATATAGTGTTGCAACTTGCTGAGGATCAAGTTCACTTACATCATAAGCGGTATGGCTCATGCCCAATGGCTCCAAAATATGGATAGTAACATATGTTCTGAAGTCAATTCCTGTCGCCGTCTCTACCAAATAGGCCGCCAGGGAGGTGGCTATATTAGAGTAATTCCAAGCTACTCCAGGATCATTCACGCCAAAGTTATTAAGCGTATATAAGTCACCATCCTCCAGATAATATTCCGCGAGAAAATCATCTAATTCAGCGGTTGTCCGTTGGGAAGCCCCCAAAGCCTCTTGCAATAATTGAGCCCCTGTCCCTGACAAATCTTCTCCAGGTAAAATGTGATAGCCAGCCAAGTAAACTTCGATATTATCTAAAAGCCCAGAGGTATGTGTCACCAAATGCTTCACAAGAATGGGTCGATCCGCTTGTTTGGGATTGACCAACTCAATCGGGAGAATATCATTGATATTCGTTTCCAGAGTGAAATGTCCCTGCTCAATGGCTTTTACGATAGCAGCTGCAACAAAAGTCTTGCTGATCGAGCCGATGGCTTGAATAGTTTGATTTGAATAAGGCCTATTCTGCTCAATATTGGCTTGTCCAAAGGTCTGTTGATAAATAATAGCATCATTCTTTACTACCGATACTGCAAATCCTGGCGCATCTGCATTCTGGTATATTTCAGTTAAAGCAGTAGTAAGGGTTGTGGGAGTAGTAATGGGAGAAGGGGGAGTACTTGGTCCATTATCTTCTTTACTGCAAGAAGTGCTAAGTAGGAGAGATGCTAAGGCCAAAAGCGTGAAAGACCTAGAGGATTTTCGAAAGAGAGATTTCATTGATGATAACATGTAGATTGTTTTAGAATGGGTGAAGTAATGATTGTTTTCCATTTGACGTAACAAAGATGGACCGATCGGAAAGTGGAATCGTTCCCAATTGTAAATGCGCACTTTTCGGTGAGATTTAGTACTTCATCATGTGAAGTGCAGCGGACTATGACACTGCCGCAAGTCAAAATATGATGCCATTGAACTCAATGCATGGATCTGACTAAAGAAAGGATGTTGAAAATATTGGTGGTTGATCGCTTGCTAAGGGGTAACTTGGAAATAAGGATTACTGATATGGGCGTGGCAACGTGGATTTCTACTATCGCAGCCTAATTTTTCACCCACTTTAAGCTTGCCATTCTATTGAATTGATCGGTAAACCTAAGAAAATAGGTTCCGGCAGGTAGATGGCTGACATCGATGCTTCCCTGATGATCTTCTACCAGATGAATCTGCCCGAGTACACTAATGATCTCTATTTTCTCTAGCTTGGCCTCCATTGACATTCGATAATTTAGCCAATTACTAGTGGGATTTGGAAAAACGGTAATGAGAGAACCTAATGCTATATCTCCTGTCCCTACTGGAGTGGAACAACTTACCAATAGCTGATAAGCACCACTACTCCCATCATCCGAATCCACCACCACAAAATAGGACTGCCCAGCTTTGGCTTCCTCGTAGATAGCAGCATTGGAGGATACCGTACCCAAGCAGTCTAAGGGATCGCAACTTCCAAGGATATAAACATCAAGGTCGCCGGAAAACCCAGAGAGTTCAGCCTTGAGTGGGCCATCTCCGACTGGGGTGACGATATGAACTCTTTCTGGACCTGTTTCCGTCCAATTATTGCATGCATAGGAAAAGACACTTGAAGAATCCACTGAAGCTTCTCCGGAATACATTTCTCCACAAGTCAAATTAATGGCGTCAGTACAATCTAGCAAATTGGGATTACCATTATAACACTGATAGTTTCCGACATCGACTCTGGCTAAAGGCAAGAGGTTGTAGAGGTTGAGCCCAGGGCAAACAGTACCACTAGCACAAGATTGTGGGGCGGGGGAGGAATTACCATCTCGATGCCCAGACAAAGGAAAAAGATCCAATTGAGAGTTATTATGTCGGCTTGGAGTAAGCACATCAAGGTTCTTATCGCTAGCTTCCCAGGCAGTCAAGTCTTTCAATTTATTAAGGGCAGCTGCAGATGGAGCCTCTAGTTCAAAATTTCCGATTAAACAGATGCCGGTTGTAGATTGATTCATACAACTAAAATGTGCCCCACGAACGCCATCTCCTCTACCTTCATAGATCACCCCGTTTCTGTCAATCAGCCAATTATAGCCAATGTCTGCCCAACCATTTGTATTCACATGCTGGTCCCAATACGCCTGCACTACCATTTTAAAATCTGTCCCGACTGGCCAAATCAAATTGTCGCCAGAGTGATGAACAATAATATGACTCGGATCGGTAGCGGCGGGATTGGATTGGGCTGGATGATTTCCCTGGGGGCTCCAACAAAGCCTATCGCAATAGTTGGGTTGTTCGCAGTCTTGAGCTGTGATCTCTATCCCTTGAGACAGCAAGATCACAAGGAAAATTAGTTTGATTCTCAGATAGCAAATCGATTTTCCCATCGTCTAATTTTGATTACGGGCTACAAACAACCTGAACACCACTGGAGATTGGGTGGCTCTACTGGACTTAAATTGAATCTGCTCTAGATCTTGAAAGATATTGAGGCCATTGAAAACTCTTCGATTAGGGTTTACTTTATCACGGCTCTCCGGCAACATCGTCCAAGAACTCCATTGCCCCTTGTCAGATATCCGAAAATGTACTACACAATGGCTTTCTAGGTCTAAAGTAAATGCTGACATTCTGATAAAGGAAACGTCGTCTACTTCCAGAGGATGGATCATGCTTAGCCATTCATTTTCTTCATTTTTAATTTGAAATTCCTGATATATTTCAATCACGTTATCCTTCTGCTCAATGCTCGCCTTGTTCAAAACAGCAGTCACCTTTCCTTCCTTCGCTGATGAGCTCGAATCAACCGTTCTCCGCTCATTCCCAACCTCAATTGTTTTCGCGCAACCACCTAATAAACAGAGTAATAACAGGATACTTCTTCTCTTCATTTCAGCATTTTTTGGATTTCCTTGTATGTAGAATTCACCTTCTACTTCCTATCACAATACCACTCAGATCAGTTCTGGATCTTAATTTACATCTTTTGCTTCGATCAAGGAGCATTACAAAACCGATACCATTCAATTCTATATCGATAATATTTCATATAATAAGGAGAAAGTAGATTTGTAATCGAACGTTAGATGAGAAATCCTTCTAGAAGAAATAAGAACATTGGCACAGCAAAACAAGGCCGGAGCCAAAACAATAGGATGGTCATCCCTTCCTCCTGGCACGATGCTAAGGTCTTCTACGAACGCTTAGAAGATTATAAAATAGTGATTCGAAATGTACAAGGCCATCCCTTTCGTTTCGTGGTAGAAGCCACCCGCGAGTCTTGCCTTCATTCCTGTACCATTGAAGACTTGTGTGAAGTACTTTCATTCATTCCTGCTGCCGATTTTGGTGACTTATCCCTCATTGTTTTGCGCCAACCCAAGCGCAAGGAGGAGCTGCTGAATCCAGTCTGGGGACGACTCATTTATTCGTTCGAATTTGAAGGAATGCATGAGCCTGCCATCATTCTCGAAGCCATTGATCTGAAGGGAGAAATGAAACAGCCAAAAAAGCAGCGCCTAGAACAGCAAAGAGAATTTCAAAGGCTACAGCAAGATGGTCACGCCTTTGTCGAAAACAAGCGACATTTTACAGCCAAATTACAGCTGGACAGCACCCGCCAAACGCAGCTTTTCCGTACGCTGCCACATGAATTTGGACACTATGTACACTACTGCCAAGTAGTCGAAACACCCGGAGAAGAGGGGCTGAATTGGAATCAGAGATGGGAACAGTATTACGCCTTACCCAGCGAAGAAAAAGAACGTTTTGCCCATCAATATGCAGACAGATTTAATCAGCAACTACGAGAG
The DNA here is from genome assembly GCA_913057785.1 of uncultured Lewinella sp. Taxonomy (GTDB): domain Bacteria; phylum Bacteroidota; class Bacteroidia; order Chitinophagales; family Saprospiraceae; genus DT-111. Next base: position 26,474 of record CAJXPD010000108.1, read on the forward strand.
AAAGGACTATTTCCGTTCCCACGCATCCTTGATGAAGAGCAAATCCGGAAAGATGGACTCAGCTTGGAAGATTTCAAAAAGATTACTCTGCCATAAGGGACCTTCACAGCCAGGCTGTAAACTATCGGAGACTGCAATAGAAAAGACTTATCTTGCTACTCGATATGCTAAAGCTATTTATCAGGATACTCGTCTTCATATTCGCGCTAATTTATATCGGCGGCCGTTTTGGTACACTCACTACGCAGATGCGAAATGCTAAGAAAGGTAAAATAGAATACCCTACGCCCAAGAGCCATTTACCAGATAGTGTTTGGATAGCTCAAACTTATAACAAGACGATTACCTGTGACACCTTTGGTATCGTCCAAATCATACTCAATCTAAAAGATAGAGATCAGGGTTGGCTCAGAGCGAAACATGTACGAGACGGGGAGGGCCTGGCATGTAAGTTTACAGCCGGTTTCAACTTCACATTCGAGCAGAATCGTATCAGAATCAAATATCCAATTGGGACTTTGGATGGAGAAGCGCACTGCCCAATCCCATGTCGTTACAGCACTTTTCTAAGCACTAGGTTCACTGCAACTTATCAAGATACGACCGTTGGTGATCAATCGTATACTGTGCTACAGTTTCCGGGCTTCCACATCGCCGCGCTCTAATATTTTCTTTCAGATAGACCGTAAATTATGCCATATGTTAATACGCAAGACGAACATCAACTCTACTATGAACACCATGGCAATCTGGATGGCCCCACGATCCTATTTCTACATGGCGGTCCGGGCTTAGGCACCACCCAAAATGACCTAGGCTACTTCGACCTTACTATCGTAAATGTGATTCTTTGGGACCAAAGAGGAGCAGGTAAGAGTCAACCTGCAGGGAGTCTAGAGAATAACACTTCACAAAGCTTAGTCGCCGATATAGATCTACTACTGGAGCAACTACGAATTGATAAGGTCATTCTCTTTGGAGGTTCCTGGGGCAGTACCCTCGCTTTACTATTTGCCATTGCACACCCTGATCGGGTATTGGGTTTAGTATTGCGCGGATTGTTTACCGCTTCCAAGCAAGAACGTCACTTTTTCGAGGAAGGAGAAACCGCTCTATTCTATCCGAAAGCAGCCGCTAGATATCTGAAGCATGTACCTACGAATCATGCTGGTTCGATGAGCTCTTATTATTTCGAACAAATACTGGAAGGACTACCCGAAGCGCAAGAGAAGCTGTCGTATGAATTAATGTACTACGGTATATCGGTCTCACGGAAAGCACCCTATACTCCATCAGAAATCGAATCTAGGCTGGCTGGGGCCAATCAAAGACATTATGCTAGAATACTCGCTCATTTTTCCGTCAATGACTTCTTCGTACCGGATGAATACATTATTAATCAACTATTCTCGCTTTCCCATATCCCCATCCATCTAGTACAAGGCCGGTATGATATGATTACCACTCCACAATTGGCCATTCGGTTGGCCGAGAAGCATGAAAATATTGAGCTGAGACTAGTGGATGGTGGACATTCCCCTCACGAGTCTACCGTCAAGACTGCGCTGCAGGAGGAGATGGCCAATTTACTGGCTCGCCTTTCCTAAGAAATTCAAGTTTCCTGCTTAGTGAAGTGATAGGAGTCCCTTACATATTGAGCTTTCTCTCTTCTCGAATCTCCCCAATGTGATAGTGTGCCACTATTTCTTGAATCAACCCCTCCTTAAAGTACTGCCACTCACTGACCTCCAGTTGATGGTCCCCCTTAATCGCTCTATAACAGATACAAGCCTTGTTCTCACCATAGAGCTTATCAAGGATCTCAAAGGTATGTCCAAGGAATTTATCTTCATTTTCCATTACAATCTGTAAGTAGGTGGCTTTCCCTGAGATTGTCCCAAAGGGACTAGTATGCTGAAAATCTTCAGCAATGGGTAGATCGTGATAATTACCGGTCTCCCATTTGTGAAACCACTCTTTGACCAAATCAGCAGGGCTTTTCTGCGTATTCAGAGGAGTGATTAAGCCTACCATATTGCCAACTGGATCTTCAAACCAGGCAAACCTTCGTCCACCTGGCACCGGAAGAGGGCCTAACATTTTCTTTCCGCCGGATGCCTCAAGCTTTTCTAGATCTTCTTCCAAGGAATCTGTTTCTATATAAAAAGTAATGTATCGATGGGGCTCATGCCCAAGCTGGGTGATATGCCCGGAGATACCCTCTCTTGTGCCAGTATCTACACTTGCCGAAATACCTTGCTCCACGATTTCCCAATGGAATACTTCTTGGTAAAATTTTGAGGTCTCAGATAGGTTATCACATCCAATTTCAAAATGTACGACAGGCTTCTTCATACTTAGGTTTTGAGGATTTAGGGACAGGCATCAGCTACTTTGCCCATTTAGGACATTAAGTGAAGGCGTTTAGCTAAGCCCTACTTTCTCAAGATAAGCTATTGCAGGGATTCGTGCAAAAGATAAGCCCCTCCGACAAGAGGGGCCCTTTTCAAAATACCTGATTCATCTGCATGATCAGATAACCTATTAACTTCGAACTTCTCAACCCTGTTTTTTCAAGGTTTGTATATCTGCGATCAATTGATTTATATCAGCTTTATTAAGACCATTGTAAATGCCTCGAATGTGTCTCTCCTGATCAATCAAGACAAAGTTCTCCGTGTGGAGAAAATCATCTACATCTTTCTCTATCCCAAGGTCTTCTTCGATGAAGTAGTCATTTCTACCCAGGCTGTATATTTGCTGGCGATCACCGGTCAATAGATGCCATTTTGAGGAAAGAATCCCCTTTTCTTGGGCATACTGCTTGAGCACTGGAACAGAATCTCTTTCCGGCGTCACCGAATGCGAAAGCAAAATCACCCCTACGTCTTCTAAAAAAGCTTCTTGAAGCATAGCCATATTATTTGTCATCTTTGGACAAATCCCAGGGCAGCTGGTGAAAAAGAAATCGGCCACATAGATTTTCCCTTTCAGGTCTTCGGAGCTCAGGGTATCGCCTTCTTGATTCAGCAAGGAGAAAGAAGAAACACGATGGAACTTCTCCAGTTCCTTTGCATTAGGTTCCAACCATTGTGGGGTGAAAGAAGGATCTCCATAGTATGGCAAAGTCTCTACTCTACTACTAACTTCACGGACGGGCTTACTCTCCGCTTCCTGCTTAGACTGCGTTGAGTCGCAAGCTATACCACCCAATATCAAACCACCAAACACTAGCAATCTAATTGTTAGCTTGTATATTTTTACTACTGAATTCATAACAGAGATTTGCTCGTTTTGGGCCGAAGATGCATTCGATCTTGGCTTCGTTGTTTTAAAATAACTTTCCATGATCTTTCAGCGATGACGATAAGTATTCCTCCTAATGGGCAATAGGGAGTTAGCCCCTGCCAAGAGCAGGAATTAGAAGCTCTACAACTTCATAGTACTTATCTTAAGGTTGTCTTTACTCCTTAGATGTCAGTTAGTGGAAAAACCTGCGCCAGTTTCAACATTTTTCCAAAAAAAAATACACCAACAAACTTAAACACCTAAAAATCAATTATTTAATCACTTAACTCACTCGACGGTAAATTCTACATTCCCATGGATTGAGTCGTTTTTCCGAATCAGCATAGTTGGATTTCACCAATTCATACTTTTCCCACTCCACCTCTACTTCAATCGCGAATGAATCCGATGAAAAATTCAGGAAAATCAGGAATTCATGATCTGCATCCCATCTTCGATAGGCGAAAAGCTGTTCGGAATCTGGAGCCAACAATTCAAAAGCTCCATAGATCAAAGTCGGATTCAGCTTACGGTAAGCCAGTAGATCTTTATAGAAGTAAAAAATCGAATTTGAATCGGCTAAGGCTTTTTGCACGTTAATGGTGCTAAAGCTCGGATTCAATTTTAGCCAAGGCGTTCCTGAAGTGAATCCGGCATCGGGTGAATCATCCCATTGCATCGGTGTCCGAGCATTGTCGCGGCCCTGCTGCTGCACTGCTGGTAGGAGAGGAGAAGGATCCTTCCCCGCTTCTCGCCATTCCCGGACCATATTTACAACTTCTACATCATCATATTCATCCAGAGAATCGAAAGCTACATTGATCATGCCGATTTCACTCCCCTGATAGATGCAAGGCGTACCTCGAAGGGTCAACAACATCATAGCCAGCATTTTTGCCGATTCTTTTCGGTAAGTGCTATCGTCTCCATAACGGGAAACCATTCTAGGAAAGTCGTGATTATCCAGCACGATGTTGATCCAACCTTTGTCTTCTATAGCTTGATCCCAATCCAGAAACAATTGTTTGAAAGTACTGAGTTTCCAATCCACTGGATCATATTTGCCTCCCGGACCATAATTGATGGTTACATGATCAAAGTGATAAAGCATATTGAGCTCCCTACGACTTTCGTCAACGTATTCTAAGCTATTATGCGGTTTTACCCCAATACCTTCTCCCACCGTCATCACATCATATTTCGAACAGACTTCTTCGTACATTTCATTCAGATACTCATGCAGTCTCGGACCATTGGAGTAGATCTCCAAAATGGTTTGCTCAAAATTATTAGGATCACCATCTGGCCAATCTAGACGTTTGGAAATAAACGGGATCACATCAATTCGAAAGCCATCGATACCCTTATCAAACCAGAACCGCATGATATCATGCATCTCTTGACGCAATTTCGGGTTCTCCCAGTTCAGATCAGGCTGCTTTTTTGAAAAGAGGTGTAAATAATAGGCCTCCGCTTGTTCGTCATACTCCCAAGTGGAGCCACTGAAGAAAGATTGCCAGTTTGTCCGAGGCTCATCCGCCCAGTGGTAGTAGTCTCGGTAAGGATTGTCTTTGGATTTCCTAGCTTCCTGGAACCAGAAATGTTCATCAGAGCTATGATTCGGTACAAGATCTAGAATGAGTTTCATCCCTCGTTCATGCACGCCAGCAAGTAAGGCATCAAAGTCCTGCATCGTCCCAAATTCGTCCATAATAGCTCGATAATCACTGACATCATAGCCATTGTCATCATTCGGAGACTTAAAAATGGGGCTCAACCACAAAATATCGATGCCCAACAATTTTAGGTAATCTAGCCTTTGAATAATACCTTGTAAATCGCCGATGCCGTCTCCATTACTATCCTGAAAACTTCTAGGATAGATCTGGTAGATGACACTTTCCTTCCACCAAGTTTTAGTCATTTTGTATAGTCGTTTAAGTTTATAGGTGCTTGAAGTTTCTGTCCATTTCTGCTAGCCCGCTTTTCGGGCGTTTCGATCCTTAATGATATCTTAGAAGCTGTTTGAATCTATCTGGCTGCTAGACAGGTTTGGCTTTTGGAATTTGTTATAGGAGGTTTTTTTTACCAATTGAGGCTCTTTTTGAGGAAAATAGCAGC
>CAJXPD010000109.1 GCA_913057785.1 uncultured Lewinella sp.
CCAAGACGAGTTGCCGGATCGCTTGTTCAATGCCTTTCGGCGCTTTGCTTGATGACGAGCTCAACACTTCGGAAGTATCGTAGGCTTCCGAAGGGGTGGAAGCTTCGCTACTCCTTACTTAGGATACGCTCAAGTCCAATCCCACGAGAACCTTTAATCAAAATCAATTTATCCTGGTAGTTCTGCTCGTGCAGCCAAGGTCTTAGATCTAGGGCTCCTTCGAAATGCTGAAGTTGCAACTGCTCTGCTGCTGCTTTGAATTCTTTGCCAACAAGAATGAGGTTGGGGGTCACAGATTTAGCTAAGGTAGCGATCTGAAGATGTTCGGCGGGGCTGACTTCGCCTAATTCAAGCATATCCCCCAGGATGGCCAACTTATCAGCTGCAGGCTTGCGCTCTAGATTTCGCAAGGCATGCTCCATGCTACTAGGATTAGCATTATAGGCATCCAAGATGACCTGGTTTCCGTGCCATTCCAAAAGCTGACTCCGATTATTTTTGGGAATGTAGCTCTCCACAGCCGATTTAATCCGATCCGCTGGAACTTTGAAGTACACTCCAATGGCGACGGCGGCCATGATATTGTGGAAATTATATGCTCCTGTTAGTTGTGAACGGATGACGGTTTCTCGACCGTCATAATCCTTAAAGGCGAGTTGGAGAAAGTTATCATCATCTAACAATTGAAATTGAAAGAGCCCTGGGCGTTGAGTCCGCTGATAAAACAACTTCACTGCAACTGCCTGAGCCATATCTGTTAGGAAAGCCTCATCACGATTGATAAAGGCCAATCCTCGATGTTGAGCTAGATAATCATACAACTCACCTTTTCCCTTTTTCACCCCTTCTATTCCTCCAAACCCCTCTAAGTGAGCTTTGCCAATATTGGTGATAATTCCATGCGTCGGTCTAGCGATTTGGCAAAGTGCAGCAATCTCTTTCTGATGATTGGCTCCCATTTCAATAACGGCCATTTCCGTACCCAGCGGCATAGCTAGCAAGGTCAAGGGGACCCCGATATGGTTATTGAAGTTGCCTTTTGTATAATGAACGGGATAGTGACTGTCCATCACTCTGGAGATCAACTCTTTAGTAGTAGTCTTTCCATTACTACCTGTAATCGCCAACAATGGAATATCGAATTGTTGTCGGTGGTAGGTTGCTAAATCTTGCAAGCTAGATAATACATCACTTACGACCACCATTTGGGCGTGTCCCTCCCACTTTGGATCATCCACCACAGCATAATTAGCACCAGCATCCAAGGCTTGCTGTGCAAATCGATTTCCATCGAAATTAGCTCCTTTTAAGGCGAAGAACAGATTTCCATCAGCGATCATGCGCGTGTCTGTACATACCCCGGTAGAAGCCCTAAACAGGTCATATAGATCAGCTATCGACATAGTGGAGTGAAAATAAAAAAGTCCCTGGAAGGAGGACACTCCACCAGGGACTTTTTCATATACTTTCAGTATTTTTTACTTGAAACGTCTTTCTTTCTTTTTTCGCTTGGTCTTGAATTGATTACCAGAAGGCATCTCATTACCAGAAGGTGCACCCACGCGGATCATCGCACATCGGAAACCAATGGTACGATCAGCTTTATCTTCTTCCTTAAATCTTCTGGTACCTGGAGACAACCAGTAAGCTCTGTCTGCCCAAGATCCACCTTTGAATACGCGAGCTTTATCACTCACCAAAGTGTGGCGACCAAAGTCATAAAAAGCGTTGGATTCCTGGTCACCATCTAGATAGTTATAGACCTGACCTCGCTTGTAGTTTTCACGAGTAGCAACCTCGTCATCCTCGACATAGCGATAGCGGATTCGACCCAAGCTGTCCTTTTCTACTGGACGGCCATCTTCATCCAATACTTTCTGACGGAATTTACCCCCACGATATGGATTCAAGTCGTGGTTTTCAACGTCACGTAAAGTAACACTGGTTAGAGGACGATAAAGGTCCTGTACCCATTCATTTACGTTACCCGCCATATTATATAAACCAAAGTCATTCGGTAGATAGGATCTTACCGGAGCTGTAGGACAAGCGTTGTCATTCAACTTACCAGCAACCCCCATATAGTCACCACCGCTCTTCTTAAAGTTAGCGAGGATTTGACCTTGGTGTTTATCTCTTTTCTGATAGCGAACGGTGTTGCCATTCCAAGGATAAATTCGCCGGTCACTGATCAGTTCATCCTTTTCAGATACTCGGTTACCTTGAAGGGCTAAGGCAGCGTATTCCCATTCAGCTTCCGTTGGTAGACGATATTCCGGAAGTAGAATTCCATCCTCAAAACGAACACCACGCTCTCCACCAGTACGCAAGTCTTTAAGATTCTTTCTTACGTTGCCTTCGTATTGACCTACCAGGTAGGATTCAGTGTTGAAATTATCTTCATCCTTTTGATCTGGATTTGGATTCAAGATACCTTTTTCGATCAGCATCATTTCATTCACGCGGTCAGAACGCCAGCGGCTGAAATCATTGGCTTGCAACCAGGCCACACCCACTACTGGATAGTCATCGTAAGCGGGGTGACGGAAGTATGTTTCCACCAATGGCTCATTGTAAGAAAGTTCTTCACGCCATACCAAGGTATCAGGTAGTGCGTTCAAGTACACTTCAGGATAGGATTCTCCAAACACCCGCTGAACCCAATACAGGTATTCCCGGTAGTTGTGATTAGAGACCTCTGTTTCATCCATATAAAAGGAAGAAACAGTTACACGACGAGGAACGTTGTTCCACTCGTAGGTAACATCCTGTCCGGTTTGTCCCATAGAGAAGGTACCCCCCTCTATCAAAACCAGGTTAGGTCCGGTAACCTGTCCATCATAATCAAGTTTTTCAAAGCCGCCCCACTTCTGGTCATTGTATTTCCAGCCAGTGATATCAGATCGTTCTTTGCGGCTACAGGAACTGAATAGGAGTACAGCCCCCAATAGGATGGTAGTTAGCTTCAACAGATTTTTCATTACCCTTTAAGTTGTTTTTGAGAAAAGACGAACAAATATACTGAAATTGTAATTCAAAGCTAGTCTTTGTCTGTTGAGCCTCCATTTTTTTGAAAATTATACCGACGTAGAAGAAATTTGGTTTTCCAAAGATGCTTCAATTGCGGTACATACCGATCAAATTGGTTTGGTATTACCAAATCATTTTGTATCGAGTATAACACCTTTTTCTCCTTTCATGAAAGCTAATCAACAGTATTATATATTATGTTTCCTTCTTTACTTGCTATTTGAACATTTTGAAGCAATCATTATAACGCGATCGCTTCCGCTTCCTTTGGAGTGCCTTACTATCGTCAAAGTTGATAGTCAAGCTAATTTCGTGCGAACCTCCAGTCCCTCCTCTAGCGTTGTTTAAGCCGGATAAGGTCATGTCAAAACTATATCCAAAGCGAAAAACGCCCTCCTTCACTCCTACTAATGCTATCGCAGCGTCTCCATTGGCAAAACCGTGTCGATACCAACCGCCCCAAAACAAATTCCCCATGCCTACATAGGCACCGCCTGTGATCTGGCCAAAATCCCCTTGTTTGATATAAAGGAGATTCGGAGATATAAACGATGGGCTCCAACGTTTATTGCCTCCCTTAAGAGGAAATTCTGCACCACTTTGTATTGTCAGCCGAACGGGGAGTCCCGCACTTAAGTTTTGGTTGATTTCTAAAAGACTTTGATCTGGTGAATTCAAATGTTTTGCCGAAATACCCAGATAAGCTGGACCTCCATAAACCAAGGCCCCTACGGCCACATCTGCGACGACCTTATTGAGATTATCTGGCCGATTTTCGGCTGATTCATATCGATTTCCAGCAGGATCACGACTTCCATTTATAGGATCTAGCTGATCCACAAAAATCAGGCGATCCCAGTCCAGCGTGGTTTGAATCATCCCCAATTCCAATCCGAATTTTATCGCGGCATCTTCCGTCATTCGAACTTGATAACCATAAATGGCACTTGCTCTGGTTGACTGATAAATCCCTTGTCCTGAATCATCGCCCATCACTGTAAATCCGAACCCACTATTCAAGCCTTCGACCGACTGTTCATAACTGACAGCATAGGTTGAATAAGCAGCGCCGCCGGCCCAGTTTAGCCATTGGCTGCGATAGTTAGCTGTGACTCTAGGAGCCAAGGTAGTACCAGCAAAAGCGGGATTTAATTGTAGCGGCGCAGCATAGAACTGGCTGAATACTGGGTCTTGAGCCTGCAAGCTTTGTACCCAAAGGAAAGTCAAAATAAATAGGGATATTTGTCTTCTCATTGACGCCGCAAATTATGTGGTGTTACTGGGATATGGCTTAATTTTGAGCTCTTAGAATTTTTTGGTCTTTATGACTCAGTCATTTATCTAAAGTGTAGCTTCCTCTGGGCTCAATTCTACCAGCTAATATGCCAGGCGCAAAATGGTCAGAGAAAGTCGTTTTGCATCAATCCTTGTTGTATGCCTGTGTCCAAATGTAAGCTATTGTAAGCATAAATCGCTCAGAAAAAACTGTTATTTAACCGACTTTTCCTCGGCTTAGTTGTTAAAACTAAAATGTGGGCTATATCAAAAACGCCTACTTTGCCGTTCAAATTATACGATAACATGCTAAGGAATGAGGCACAAATAAAATATACAACTATGCTTTATCTTTTTTCACCAGCTTTTGTTCCCAAAATCCTTCCCGATGCTAGATCGGGACAAGCTATGTAGCCCTGCTATAATCGGATTTTGGCGCCTCAGCTGATAAAAAAATATTTTGCCTACTTGTCACTTTATTTATCCCTCATTCCTAAGACTACTTTTCAATTTCGGATCTGCGATGAAAGAAATAAAAATTACTCTCTTTTCTATCTGTTTTGTCCTTTACAGTGCCGCCTTAATGGGACAAAACATTCTACGCCAAAGTTTTGACTGGTCGGAAACGCCAAAGGTCCTTGAAGTAGGGGATCTCAAATGGGAACGATGGTCATTTCCAGAAGCCAGTTTCAATGAACGCACCCCCAGTTTACCCTACTTCCATCATCGCTTCCCAGTCAATGGCCCAGGAGAGATCAAAGTACAAGTTACCAACGTCAGTTATGAGCCCTTTGGTAGAAATCCTTCGCCAGACGACGACCAAATTGGAGAAAGATTGGATTTTGTAGTCAGTGTAGAAAGAGATCGAAATCGATTTAATGGAAAAGTTTCATTTGTACCCATAATTAAAAGAGGGGCTAGCTACGAGCGAGTTACTTCGATCGAGTTGGCCTTTACACATACCCCCTCCCCTACCTTTAGCTATAGAGGTCCGCAACCGACCTCTTCCGTACTTAACAATGGACAAGTCTATAAGATGGCCGTCAGTGAAGAAGGCGTGCAAAAGTTAAGCTACGATTATCTCAAAGACGAATTGAAGGTAGATGTGGATCAAATTGACCCTAGGACGATTCAGGTCTACGGAAACCGAGGAGGCCATCTACCACTCTACGCGGAGGCGGATCGAACAGCGGATCTGACTGAAAACCGTATTATGGTAAGCGGTGAAGCCGATGGGAGCTTTGATCAAGGTGATTTTATTCTCTTTTACGGCGAAGGACCGAACATCTGGTCCTTTGACGCTGAAAACCAAGTGTTCAATCGACGACAACACATTTATGACGAAAATAACTACTACTATCTAGTCATCGGAGCCAGTAACGGCCTCCGAGTAGAAGATCGAAATAGTGTTACAGGTGCTGCTTTTCAGGTGACTACCTTCAATGATTTTGCAAGGTTTGAAGAAGAAGAGGTGAACCTATTTAAGGTTTGGGAAAAAACAACTGGTTCAAATCGTGACTGGTTTGGAGATTACTTCAAGAATGCCCGAGAACGGGATTATCCCAATCTATTTTCTTTCCCTAATCTAGTAGCCAATTCCGAAGCCACGATTCAGGCGAGGATGGCTGTGCGAAGCCCGGTCTCTTCAGCTTACTTCTTGGAAGTAAATAACAATACTCAGAATACAGATGGTCAGGATATCAAAAGTGAGACCATTCGTGGAACAACCATTACTATTGGTTCGAACTTCTATTTCCACAATTATGTCAACTTTGGTGAACTGAACCAAAAAGTGTCTGTAGATCAGGATCGCCTAGATCTTCGTTTGAGATTTCCGCAGCCCACCGGAGCTAGTGAAACGGAAGGGTGGCTTGACTACATACAAGTAAATGCAGAACGAGAACTGATTATGACCGGTAATCAGATGCGGTTTCAAAATCTAGCTTCCATCGGACAAAACAGCAGTCAATTTAGCCTACGGCAAGCAAATAGCAATCTACTGGTTTGGGATATCAGTAACCCATTGAGACCGATCGGGCAAAGATTTGATGTCAGCGGTTCAAACTTATCCTTCGGTGCTAATACCCCTGAGTTGATTAGTTTTGTGGCTTTCGACCCAGGTAGCGGATTACTGACACCAAAGGCAATTGGACCAATACCAAATCAAAACCTTCATAGCATAGGAACCAGCGATGTTGACATGATCATCGTTTATCATTCCGAATTTGCTGAGGCCGCGGAGAAGTTAGCTAAGCACCGACGTGAGTTTAGCAAGCTAACCGTCGAAACAGCTTCCGTAGATGAAGTCTACAATGAATTTTCCTCTGGCAAAAAGGATCCCACTGCCATCCGCGACTTGGCCAGGATGGTCTATGATCGCACTGCCGCTTTTAAATATTTACTACTGGTAGGAGATGGATCATTTGACGCTAGAGATATCTATGATCTCGGCACCAATTTTGTCCCAGTATACCAAACTACTTCTTTTAGGCCCTTGGATGCCTTCCCTTCCGATGACTTCTATGGCGTTTTGAATGGAACAGACCCGAATGATCCCTTAACCGGTGATATGAACATTGCAGTGGGTAGGCTTCCCGTAAAAACGGTGCGAGAAAGCGCCAACGTGGTAAATAAGATCATCGATTATGATCTCGATCCAGAGACCTTCACGGATTGGCGAAATCGCTTAGTTTTTGTTGGAGACGATGAAGATGGTAGTACGCATACAAGAGATGCAGATGGTATAGCTAAATTGGTGACCACCAATCACCCACAATTCAATGTAGACAAATTATACTTGGATGCCTTTCCTCAAGAAAATACGCCTGCAGGGCCTCGGGTGCCGGACGTCAATTCTTCGATTGATCGATCTGTCTTTAAAGGTGTGTTGGCCGTCACCTACCTTGGTCATGGTGGACCTAAAGGCTGGGCTCAGGAGCGGGTACTCAATATTGTAGATATCAAGAAATGGGTAAATAGACAGCGGCTCCCCCTCTTCATTACGGCTACCTGTACCTTTACTAGTTATGATGACGCCGAGTTCGTTTCAGCTGGTGAGGAAACTTTTCTAAATCCAAGTGGAGGTGTAGTAGCCCTGCTTACAACAACTAGAGCTGTATTTGCCTCAGAAAATGAAAAATTGACGCGACTGGTCGTAGATAATATGCTGAAGCGAACCGATGTTCCGCAGACCGTCGGAGACATTATGGTCTTATCTAAGAATGAATATGGAGGTAATGCCAAGAACTCCCAAAAGTTTACCCTGATCGGGGATCCTGCCACAGTCATTGCCAAGCCGCGCTTTGATGTCCGCACTACGCAGATTAATGGCAGAGATATTGCGGAGGCAACACAAGATACCCTGCGCGCCTTTGATAAGGTGACCATCGCTGGACAAGTCATAGATAACAACGGTAACCTTTTGGAGAACTTTAATGGGACTGTATTCCCTACGGTTTTTGACAAGACGGTCAATTTCAAAACCTTAGGGCAAGATAGCGACAGCCCGATAGTGAATTTTGACATTCAAAAGAACACCTTATTCAAAGGTAAAGCGACAGTCAAGAATGGCCTTTTTGAATTCACTTTTGTAGTGCCCAAAGACATTAATTTTCAGTTTGGTCTAGGTAAAATCTCCTATTATGCTGCTGATCCTACTCAAATGATTGATGCAGCTGGACATTACCAAAAGGTCGTCATCGGTGGCGCTAGTGATAATTTACTAGCAGATCAAGATGGGCCTCAGGTGGATGTATTCATGAATACATTGGACTTTGTCTTCGGGGGAATCACAGATGAAAACCCAACCTTGCTCGTCACTTTGGAGGATGAAAATGGTATCAATGTAGTGGGTAATAGCATCGGTCATGATCTCGAAGCGGTCTTGGATGACGATACGCAAAACACCTACCTATTGAACGACTTCTACGAGGCCAAACAGGATGATTATACCCAGGGAGAAGTTCGTTTCCCTCTATCAGGTCTTGAAGAAGGCCTTCATACCCTACAGGTCAAAGCCTGGGATGTGGCGAATAATCCAGCGGAAGGATATACCGAGTTTGTAGTAGCTACCACGGCTGAGATTGCCTTGAAGCATGTTTTGAATTACCCGAATCCCTTTTCTGACCGAACCTGTTTTCAATTTGATCATAATGTGGCCGGCCAGGAAATGGACGTACTCATTCAGATCTACACCGTCTCCGGTCGCCTAGTTAAGACCCTGGAACAGACCGTAATATCGGACCAAGGCCTTCGTCTGGATAACTGTATTGAATGGGACGGTAGAGACGACTTTGGAGATCAACTAGCTCGTGGCGTTTATCTCTACAAGGTGGGGGTAAGAGTCAATAGCGAAAGTGGGCTTTCTGGGGAGAGTGATTTCCAAAAATTAGTTTTACTAAAATAGGCTTTCGCGTACAATAAGTGCCCATTTATATCGTATTGAATATGGCAAGGTAATTGTTAATGTTTTATTAAAGTGCCTAGCCCTTCCTAAAACCGCCGTTTAAGTATCAAATAGTATATTTGTGAAAAATTTTGAAAAACGTTTGGGAATCTCATGAAGAAATTACTACTCAAAACTACTCTTATAGCTGTAATGGCGCTGCTGGCATCGACTGCCTCAATCAACGCGCAGTGTTTTGAACGAGATGGAAAACTATTCAATCCAGATGGTACCAGCTGTACTAACACCGTTGTTACCGCTGTGCCATTCCTGCGTATTGTATCTGATGCTCGTTCAGGAGCAATGGGCGATGCGGGAATTGCCATTTCGGCAGACGCTAACGCCATGCACTTTAATGCATCCAAGCTTGTTTTTGCAGAAGAAGACATGTCTGTTTCTGCCACCTATACACCTTGGCTGCGTTCCCTTGGCTTGAATGATGTATACCTGGCCTACTTGACAGGATATAAGAAGATTGATGATTTGCAGGCCATCGGATTTGGATTGCGATACTTCTCGCTGGGACAAATTCAATTCACCGATATTAATGGTGAGGCGCTAAATACGGGCAAACCCAATGAATTCGAAGTCGCAGTTGCCTATTCCAGAAAGCTAACGGACCGATTCTCCGCTGGTATTACCGGTAAATTCATCTATTCTAACTTGGCTTCTGGCCAACAGTTGGATGGAGGCGAGGTTATCTCCGCAGGTGTAGCAGGCGCAGCTGACATCTCTTTCACCTACGAAACGCCCATAGAAATGCAAAATGGAGAGTCCGACCTGCGTATTGGTCTGGCACTATCCAATATTGGTTCTAAGATTACTTATACCAAATCGATTGACCGAGATTACCTTCCGGCCAACTTTGGTTTGGGTGCAGCTTGGGAAATGCAATTTGATGAGTATAATTCTTTGACGATTGCCGGTGATGTCAACAAATTGATGGTACCTACTCCCTGCCCTACAACAGCAGCTGATTGCGATCAGGACCAAAATGGCAGATCCGACTTCAAGGAATATTCTCCGGTAGCTGGTATCTTTCGATCCTTTGGTGATGCTCCAGAAGGCTTCAGTGAAGAGCTTCGTGAATTGATGTATTCTTTAGGCCTGGAGTATTGGTATGATAAGCAATTTGCCGTAAGAGCTGGTTACTTTGCAGAACATAGTACGAAAGGTGGGCGTCAGTTTTTCACTGTTGGTCTTGGCCTCAAGTACAATGTCTTTGGTATGAATTTCTCTTATCTAGTACCAACAACCAATCAAAGAAATCCATTAGATAATACCTTGCGATTCTCTCTATTATTTGATTTCGGCGAGTACGATTTCGATGAATAGGAGTTAAGAGCGAGTTGATCAATAACAAAGGGCCCCATTACCTGACGGTGATGGGGCCCTTTGTTTTGGGCTTCTGGCTAACCACTGAATTCATTCTCTCTCCCATATTAACACCTGATTATGAGTTAAATATCCACTCAGGCACATGTGGTTTGGAATACCAACGTTTCAAACATAGAACCGTTTCTCTAAAATCCTGCAAACATCTAAACCACCATGAAGATTTCAGTTCTAGGAACAACTATTCGCCTTGTTCTTACGCTCTGTGTTTTACCGTCTATCCTACAAGGTCAATGCCTCGAAAATGAAGGAAGGTTATGGAACTATGACGGGACTAGCTGCCGCAATACCGTGTTTACTGCCGTCCCCTTTCTTCGGACAGTTGCTGATGCTCGTTCCGGGGCTATGGGCGATGCAGGAATAGCCATCTCCACCGACGCCAATGCCATGCAATTCAATGCCTCGAAATTAGCTTTTGCTAAACAGGGTATGGGCTTCGGCATATCTCACACACCATGGCTGCAATCGACAGGTTTCAGTAACATATCACTCACCTATCTGAGCGGATTTACCCAACTAGGCAAGGGACAGGCTCTTGGTTTTGGATTTAGGTATTTCTCGCTCGGGGCTTTGCCGCTGGTCAATACATCGGGAGTCCCGTTAAATAACGGTGAAACGAATGAAGTGGAATTCGCCATAGCCTATGCCAAGAAATTCTCCCACGGATTTTCTGCGGCGATCACGGGAAAGCTCATATATTCCGACTTAGCAGAAGGAATCGTTTTAACGGGTGGAAATGTTGCTACAGCTGAAACAGTGGGAGCATTGGACCTTTCTTTTACCTACCAAACACCATTATCCTTACCCAATCTAGAATCAGGCCTACGGCTTGGGTTGGCGTTCAGTAATTTGGGCAGTAAAATCGCCTATTCTAATTCTTCGACTAAGGAGTATTTACCCGGAAATGTAGGCTTAGGCGCGGCCTGGGAAATGAAGTTAGATGATCGCAATGCCCTAACCCTTACCGCTGACGTGAATAAACTGATGGTGCCTACTCCCTGTCGAGATTCCGGTGCAAATTGTGACCGAAACGGAAACGGAATTCCAGATTTTAAAGAATTCTCTCCCCTCTCCGGTGTTTTCCAATCCTTCGGAGATGCGCCTGAAGGATTTTATGAAGAGACTCAGGAATTATTGTATTCGCTGGGGCTAGAGTATTGGTTCAATCAGCAGTTTGCGCTCCGAGGGGGATACTTTTCTGAATCTCTAACCAAAGGCAGTAGAAAATACATCACCATGGGGATGGGACTAAAGTATCAAAGTATGGGCTTCAATCTCTCCTACCTGAGGATGGTGGAGATCCCTGGAAACCCGATAAATAATACTTGGCGATTTTCCCTGCTGTTTGATTTTGACTTTACCTTCATTCGGGAGAGGAAACAATTGGGTGCGGGCTAGGGGTATGTTGGTGGGACACACCAACATAGGCTGGGGAAGCTTGAGTGGCGTGATACCCTCTGCCGTTGTTTGGTGTTTGTCTAGCTAGCCAGATAGATTTTTCACCAACAACTATCCCTAGCCTGGTGAAATTGGAGTGGCATGTGTGCAATACAAAAAGCTTGTTGTGAGCTATAAGCCGGATTCTGTTAGATACCGAAGTACCCCCCTATCATTTATCTAGATCTGACCTCGCGATCAGACTCCATCTGCCTACCCCCTCCGACTGGCCGAAACCAACCCAGCGAGCAACCGGACCTCCGTATCTGGAGATCGAAGTGTACGTGGCATTTCAACCCACAAGGTTTATCCCATCACCCTATTGCTACGGCAATGCGTGCGCTCTTACCGCACGTTTTCACCCTTACCTGCTCTCGACTAGCGAGAACATCGGCGGTATAGCTTTCTGTGACACTTTCTGTACCCGACCGAAGTCGAATCCCATCCGTTAGATGGTGTGGTGCTCTACGTTGTCCGGACTTTCCTCATCAATATTTTAGGAACAAGTCCCTAAATATTGCCGCGACAGGGCACTCACAACAAGCGGACCAAGATAAGCAAATCGAAGGTTTCTGAAAAATAACTTACTTTCGTAGGAGTACTTTACAAGATTTAATATATAGACTATGAAAAAAAACTTTCTGTTCCCACTCTTACTGCTCTGGGGTTTCAGCAGTGTCTTTGCGCAAGACCCGCTGAAAACACAGGAGAACTTGAATCGTCTTGGGGCAATCAACCCCAACTCTCCCGGTTTTCCAACTTTTAGCAATGTTGATCGTACCAAAGGTACCCCCTTTCTATTGGATGGATGGCAAGAGGGGCAATTACAATTTGGGCTAAATGGGAAATTTTCATCCACGGTGGAAATCGCCTACAATATGGAGGTGGATCAACTGGTCGTAAGATTATCAGATGGCCAAGTAGGATATTTCCCGCTCCAGTATCTACACGCCATGAATATATTTCATGAGGGTGATACTTTAAGATATGAGGCGCATAATCTCAAGAAAGATTTTGGTAATGGCCCTATCGGTTATAAGATGTACAAGGTGTTGCATAGTGGAGACGACATGCTGTTACAATACCCTCGTAAGTTCTTGCGCAAGGAAAAGTATGTGGAGAACTTAGGGATGGTCCGGCGTCCAGATCTTTACCAACAGCTAAATTCTTATTGGTATTACAATGGCAAACAAGTGGTAGAGATTAAAAAAAGTGTAAAGGCAATACAGAAGGCTATACCTAGAAAGGCCGCAACCATTAAGCGGATCGTCAAAAGAGAAAAAATCAACGTTAAAAACAACGATGACCTTGGCCGGCTCTTCGCTCTTCTGGAAGAAGATTCATAAAGTTTAGGCTAAATTGACAGGCAATGGTCAGTGCCATTGTAATACTTGGCATAAAATATGCTGCCGAAGTACAATAGGAGAACACATCTGGTTCTCCTATTGTCTTGTAGCCCTTTTACTTAATTTTAGAGTCTGCTGTAATTGTCTTTAAAATGAATTTTGGATTAACAGGTCAATTCCTGGAAGGATCCAATTAAGCGCTTATCAAGTCTCAGTATCAATTATTTACATCCTTCTCTTTTAACTGGCCAGAAAACGGCCAGAAAAGGAAACTTTATTTTTAGAGAGGTGTACAAATTCTCGGCGACCAATTTCATCAGCATGAACAAAAGACTCCTATATCTTTTGGGTACGACGCTGGCGCTATTCCTTATAGCCCAGGTCTTGTCGTGGTGGGTAAGTCGCCCCGGTCTTCCCCATTATGCTGAAAAAATCGGCGAATACCTGCAGTTACAGGAAACTAGAGTCCAGCGCTATCTTCAGAATGAAGACTTCTTCATTGACCTTCACGGAGGCCCCAGCCGGAATTACCGTCCGATCAAGCCTGAGAGTTTTGCCTTGCTAGAAGAAATGGCCGAAGAAGAGTTTGCCGTTTACCTTTTCGAAGGTGATTCTATCATCGCTTGGAATCACAACAGCATCCAAGTACCGGAGAAGTGGCTTCCCGGTCAACTGCATGGAGCGGGCCCCATCTTTGCGAGTTCCCGTAGTGGCTTCTTCAGTCTTTACTACAAAGATATTGCCCTTCCCAAGGATACCTTGACCGTACTTGCTGCTGTTCCGATCAAAAAGCTTTATCCGCTTGAAAGTCCCTACTTGAGCAGTGGCTTTACTGCGGATCTGCTGATGCCGTCAGCCATTGAGTTATCCAGTGGCGAAGGCGTCCCGGTGAAGAATAGTCAGGGACAGGTATTTTGCTTTGTAAAATCCGATGAAAGATTGATCGACCCGATACGCCAGATCTGGGTCTTGACCGCTTTTGCCTTAGCCTTTTTATTGCTGTCTTTTTCCTTTAATAAGGTGTCCATCATTATCGGTAAGAAGTATCATTTTCTATACGGCTTGGCCTTTGTCTTATTGACCGCTTTGGGAATCCGTCATGCGATCTTGCGGCTACTTTTCGCTCAGGAAAGCATCTGGAATCTCTTTACCGCAGATCTTGCCTTGGAAGGTTGGAATAAGTCGCTAATAGATCTTATTATCAGTAGCTTACTCCTCTTT
Organism: uncultured Lewinella sp.; assembly: GCA_913057785.1. GTDB lineage: Bacteria > Bacteroidota > Bacteroidia > Chitinophagales > Saprospiraceae > DT-111. The sequence continues at coordinate 14,149 of CAJXPD010000109.1, forward strand.
TGGTCCACTTCTTTTTTCCATAGGGAATTTGTGCCTTTTTACCGGACTCCGGAAGAAGCCTGGAAGCGTTGGGGTCTGGCCAGTCTGGGCTACCTGATGGTCCTTACCGCATTGACCCTAATCAATTTCCAGTTTAGATTCTTGGTACTGGATTCTGGTTTGCAGTTTGACTTCCAGACTATTTTCAATCTTGATGTTAGTAGTTTTGCTTCCATATGTAGCCTCCTGCTCTTTCTGATTTCGCTGTTCATTTTTTCGCACCGGGTTATGCTGTCTGTCTTAGACCTTGGCTTGAACAGGAAGGAAAGGTTTCGTATAGCCTTGGCCAGTATGTTAATCAGTCTTCCAGTATTGAGCAGCATACATTTATCCTTCCTCCCAATCATGTTGTGTCTGATCGGGCTCATCTTTATTCTATGGCTGGAGCTTTTTATTGAGAGCAACGTCTCAAGCCTGACCTGGTTGGTATTTTGGCTCTTTCTTTGTGCAGTCTATGCCGCCGGTTTACTATATAAGTATAAGCTAGAAAAAGATACCAATACTCAGGAGAGCTATGCCATTGCCCTGGCAGATCCTAGTGATAAGATGGCGGAGCCTCAAATGGCACAGCTAGGGCTAGAATTGACCCAGGATACCGCTTTGATCAGTGACTTGCACCGGCAAGTCATCGATACCTTATTTGAGCACCCCAATTGGCAGCAAGTCGTTGACAAGAAAATCATTGAGAAGAATTACTTATTCAATAACTATCAATACAGTTTTCACGTCTTCTCCGCAGGCATCAAACGCCCCCCCATATCTGCTGATAAAGCAAGTGCTATCTTTGATTTATATCAGGAAGAGGCAGCTAGTCAAAAGACAGAATTTCCAAAGCTGCACCTGGTTCCCTCCTTTGATAATGTGGCTAACTACTTTTACGCGGATACCTTATACCTTGGTGCAGATTCAACAGCGGTCACTTGCATATTGAGTTTTAAGTTTAAAGCTCCGACCCCTTCTAAGGTGTATACAGAATTACTCTTAGATGCCCCTTATAAGGGATTGAAGGAATTATCTACCTACGACTATGTAGTATTTCAAGGCAGGCGAACGGTATTCTTCAATGGTGATCCCACTGAAAGTTTACTGCTACAGGCCCAAAAGTTAGCCCCAAATACCGTTGGAAGAGATTTTAGCAGTACGCGTTCAGACATTTATTATAAGGGCAATTACAATCTCTCGGTCGTCATTGGAAAGCCCGTTGGTGGTTATACAAAGCCTTGGTCATTGTTTTCCTTTCTCTTTGCTCTATTTATTTTGATGGTACTTGTGATCGCATTCTTTGACTTCTTGTTTCCCAGTCTTCCTCCGGGATTAGGCTTTCGATTGAGGGGGCGGCAAAGTTTGCGGAATCGAATTCAACTGGCGGTAATCGCTCTGGTGTTGGGTTCATTCTTAATTATTGGCATCGTAACGGTGACCTTCTTCAGCCAATCCTCAGACACCTATCACAGCAGTCGTCTAAATCGAAAAGTGAATGCCATTCAACAAGATATCCAACGAGACTTAGCCAAATTCCCACGGAATTGGCCCAAGGATTTTGACTTGAGTGGGCTGGTGGGGTCTACGTCGAATATCCATAGCATGGATATCAACTACTTCGACCTGGAGGGGCGTCTACTTTCCTCTTCTACTCGCTTTATCTTCGATCGTAATATTGTGGCCCCACTCATGAACCCGATTGCGTTGAAGGCCTTGAAGCAACCTACGGTTACTTCCTTCTTTCTGGACGAACAGATCGGCAACCTGGCTTACCGCACTGCTTATGTTACCCTACGCAATGGGCAAAGGGAGATTGTGGCTTACCTAGGCCTACCCTATTATTCCGAAGGTCGGAACCTACGCACCGACCTTTATGACTTTATGGGAACCTTGCTCAACGTATACGTACTCCTCTTATTAGTGGCTGGAGTGATTGCCATTGTAGTGGCTAACTCCGTTACCGACCCGATAGCTAAAATCGGAGAGAAACTGAGTCGGTTTGAACTAGGACAAAGCGAACCTCTGGAGTGGAAAAATAAAGATGAAATTGGTCAATTGATTGCGGAGTACAACCAGATGATCAGGAAACTAGAAGAAAGTACGGCCAAGTTGAAGCAATCTGAAAGAGAAGGTGCTTGGAGGGAAATGGCTAAGCAGGTAGCCCATGAGATTAAGAATCCACTGACGCCCATGAAGCTCGGTATTCAGCACTTGATGCGGGTACAGCAGACGCAACCCGAACGAGCAGCTGAGATGATGGACAAAATGGCCGGAAACCTCATTGAGCAAATCGAAAACTTATCGCGCATTGCCTCCGAGTTTTCCAACTTCGCCAAAATGCCTAAGGCAAATCGTCAGATTGTAGCCTTGCATGAGGTCGTTAATTCGGTATACCAGATATTTAAGGAAACGCCCGACGAATCTGACTTGCTGTACTTAGAATTACCGGATGATCCCATTGAAGTATTTGCCGACAAAGGCCAGCTCATTCAAGTATTGAATAACTTGATTAAAAATGCCATTCAAGCCATCCCTGATGACCGGCAGGGTAAAATCACACTGAAACTGGTACAACAGGAAAATATTGCCTCCATACAGGTAGAAGACAATGGTTCCGGTATCCCGCAAAACATGATTGAGAAAGTTTTTTCCCCTAACTTTACCACCAAGACCTCTGGCATGGGATTGGGACTAGCTATCTCCAAGAACATCATTGATGCCACTGGCGGTCAGATTTATTTCAAGACCAAAACCAATCAGGGAACTACTTTCTATATTGAATTGCCCATCTACAAGGAGTAAAATCATATGAATTCGGAACAACAAATCCCCGAAATTGACTTCCGCAATATCCAGCAGAAGCCCTTTGAATTCAATCTCTTCACAACGGGGCAACTATGGGATCTGGGAGATCAAACCGAGGGTCGCCCCTTTCGCCCACATAGATTGTTGTTTTATGCCATTCTATTTATCGCAGAAGGGGAAGGCGATCATTTCATCGACTTTAAACGATACTCCTATAGAAAAGGAAGCCTGATTTTTATTTCTAAAGAGCAGGTACAAGCTTTTGAGCCCAATCCAGAAGTACAAGCTACCTTGATGATCTTCACGGAGAAGTTTCTGGAAAGAAGTAGTCTGGGCTCCAGCCTTATGCAGCAACTAAGCTTGTATAATTATCACTTATACCCGCCTATAGTTCACCTGAGCGAAGCGCAGATTCCCATATTCACGGAGATTGTAGCTCGTATCACTAAAGAATTCGAAGCGCCAGATGATTTTGCCACAGAGGAAATTATTCAAGCTTCTCTTAAGATCCTTTTGTTTCTGGCGGAGCGGAAACGCAAGACTACGCTTGATCCAAAAAAGCAAGCTTTCTACTTTGAAGAATTTCAACAATTCCAACAATTGTTGAAGGCACATATATTCGAAAGCCGGCAGGTAAAGTTCTATGCTGATGCGATGCAAATCTCGACGAAAAAGCTCAATCGCATCACCTATGAGATCATGCAGCAGCCTGCTAAATTGTACATTGATCAATTTCTTATCCTCGAGATCAAGCGTTTCTTGATGAATACGGCGCTTAGCATCAAAGAAATTGCTTACCGCACAGGCTTTGAAGCGCCTACCAACTTTGTGAAGTTTTTCAAGAAATTTGAAAAGATGACTCCTGCCGCTTTCCGGAAGCAGTACTAAACGCGATCATGCACCATTTCTTCCGCCCTCTCCTGTTTTTTTACTGAAGTTTTGGGTTCAGACTATTTCCAACTGTTGGATCTACTCCAACAACATGTCCCATTTTTACCATAAAATGGTGCGATATTGATCTTTTTATCAGAAAAGCCAAAATGAGATTAAAATTTACCATCATCTATATTTCAGGCGAAATATTATTTCTTTACAGATCAAAAAAGCCATTTTTACCAATAATTATTCGACACAGGCCTACATTATGTTCTAAACAGCCAATCAAACCTTCCACAAACCCTCCTTCAGTTAACAAAAACTTAACTTAGAAAGTCCCATTTTGATCATTTTTATGCCAACTTTGACCTATATGTAGAATGGATTGCATCTTATCTTTGTGTAGATTTTACACTAATTACCAAAAACTATAGAATGATGAAGGAATTAAAGGTTATGCAGAGTGGTTGGGCATTCATTCTGATCCTGGTCGGTTTACTGATGCCCGCTATGGGTTTTGCCACCGAGCCAGCTCCTGAAAAGAGCATTTTTGATCTCATGAATTATAAAGAGGTTCTACGTATAGAACTCGAAACTGACGTAGAGAATCTTCAGCAGAACCGCCGTTTCACGGATTACCAACCCGCGACCATCCGCTTTAAAGATGGAGCGGACGAAATGCAAGAATGGGATCTAAAGGTTAGAATCAGAGGAAACTATCGCCGCGTCCACTGTAGTGAAATGCCCCCTCTAAAGTTGAACTTTAAGAAATCGGGTTTAAAGGCTGCAGGGCTTTCTAAGCATGATGACTTGAAATTGGTTACTCACTGCATTGATGACAAAACATTGGCACAAGACCTTCTAATGAGGGAATATTTAGCCTACAAGATGTACAACGAGTTAACGGACAACAGTTTCCGAGTACAATTGCTAAAGATTACCTATAAGGATAGTAACACGGGTAGAAAGATCAAACAATGGGGCTTTATCATCGAAGATACCGCCCAATTAAAGGATCGCATCGGAGCCGTAGATTGTGAGAAGTGTCTCAACTCTGACTTGGAGGCTTTTAATGAAGACAATGTCAAGCTGGTAGCAATGTATCAATACGTGGTCGGAAATTCTGATTGGGATATCCACAATGGTCGCAATATCAAATTGTTACAGCAGAATGGCAAAGTTATTGCGATTCCCTACGATTTTGACTTTACCGGGGTAGTGAATGCGCCTTATGCCGTTGCGAATCCGAACTACCAGATGAAGTTTGTTCGCGATCGAATCTATTTGGGATTTGAAGAGTTATTGGCGCAGATGCACAACACCTTGTTCTTCCTGGAAGGCAAACAAGAAGAGATGATCAGAGTAGTGCAGCGGTTCAAGCATTTACCATACAGCAGTCGGATGGATATAATCGACTACCTGACAGTGTACTTTGATCACATGGAAGACATACAAATGGCGGTTCGCACCCCAATTACGAGAGTACAAGCCGTTTCGCCTTGAAGAGAAGAATAGCTATTGGAGGGCCATTGTTGGCCTTCAACTAGCTAAAGACAATATAGAGTTTGGTCGAAAAACGCTCCCCTTTCACCGTAAAAATTGGTGCAAAGGGGAGCGTTTTTTATATATTCAAATCAACTGCTCGTAGCCACATGGCTACAGGAATAGACTAAAGACCAAACGAATGAAGCTATTGCAAGAAAGCGCTCCCACTACCCTAAATTATGCGGCAGAATATCTAATCGAAGAATTAGGCCAACATCCTCATTTCTCTGTAAGTCAGCAAGCGGCGAAGATCGCTAGCGACTTCCAAGATCATTTACGAAAGAAGAAGGTTAAAGATAACTTTCAGTCCTCTTTACAAGCGCTGCAACAGCATCCTTTAGAGCAATTTCAGCTAGCCCTGCAATGGATTAAGGCTTTTACCAAACAAGTTAAAATTGAGACGGGCGCTGAACAACTGCTAGAAGCGGCCTATTTGGTCCTACAAGGACAATGGGAAGAAGATCATGTCCAAAGCGCTCCTCAGACTACTCCCGTTCAAGAACTAAAGGGAGACCATCCTGTGCTTGAATCTGGAGAATATCCACTACACTACACTGCCTTCTTACGTAAATTAAAAGACTACAAATCAAAGCAACTTCCTCAGTATCAATTGTTCCAACAAAAGAAAAAGGAACTCATTCAAGATTATAGAGCGTATTTAAGATTGTCAGAATTTGAACCAAAGGTCTTGAGTTCATTTGTTCGAAATCGCTTGATTGATCAGGTCTATTTGCCGATTATCGGGGATAATTTAGCCAAGCAGATTGGTACGGTCGGAGCTGAAACCCGCACAGATCGCATGGGCCTACTCTTACTCCTTTCTCCTCCGGGTTATGGAAAGACGACCTTGATGGAATACATCGCCAACCGACTGGGACTGATTTTTATGAAAATAAATGGTCCTGCCTTAGGACATCACGTCGTAAATCTAGACCCTGGCGAAGCCCCTGATCGGTCCGCAGCAAAAGAATTGGAAAAATTGAATTTGGCCCTGGAAATGGGTGATAATGTAATGATCTACTTAGATGACATCCAGCACTGTCATCAAGAATTCTTGCAGAAGTTCATTTCGCTATGTGATGCACAAAGGAAAATTGAAGGGGTATGGAAAGGAGCAACAAAAACCTATGACTTACGTGGAAAACGGGTCTGCGTAGTGATGGCGGGCAACCCTTACACGGAAAGTGGAGAACGTTTTCAAATCCCTGACATGTTAGCTAACCGCGCAGATATCTATAACCTAGGAGATATTATTGGGGATAGTGCAGCGGCCTTTAAAATGAGTTATATAGAGAATTCTTTGACCTCCAACAATATTCTGGCTAGACTAGCGGGTAAGAGCATGGAAGACGTGCATCAGATCGTGAAAATGATTCAATCTGGCCAGAAGACACCGATGGAATTAAAGGGTTCGCATACCCCAGCGGAATTGAATGAATACATCGCTGTACTGACTAAGTTACTTAGGGTCCAAGACATCATACTCAAAGTAAATCAGGCTTACATTTATTCTGCCGCTGTAGCAGATGAGAACCGTACGGAACCAGCTTTTAAGCTTCAGGGGTCCTACCGGAATATGAATAAACTGGCGGAGAAGATTGTCCCAATTATGAATGATGAAGAACTGCAAACGCTTGTTCTTAGTCATTACGAAGGAGAAGCCCAGACGCTAACCAGTGGTGCTGAAGCCAATATGCTGAAACTAAAGGACATGATGGAGATCCAAAGCGAGGTTGAAAAAACGCGTTGGAAGGAGATTCGACAGAATTTCCAGGCAAAGCAACAACTGTTTGGAGCAAATGCGGATGATCCCGTGGTACAAGTGGCTGCCCAAATGAACCGCTTGAATCAGCAAATCAGCGAATTTAGAGAAAACTTCGAGCGCTAGTAGTAGCCTATATATAGCTAGGTATTGTAAAGCGTTTTTGTTACTTTTGCAGCCAAGAACACGCTAATCGATCATGAAGTATAAAAGTGTAATTGGCTTTACGACCTTGATTTTATCTTTTCTGTTTCTCCTTGGCTGCAAAGGCGAAACCGTTGACAACACAGATCAATTGATCGGTCGTTGGGATATTAGAGAAGCTAAACGAAATGGTCAGGCAACCGAATCTCTGGATCAATTGTACTTCGAATTCTTCCAAGATGGAAACATGAAAACCAACATCTTAGGAGCTGACGAAGAAGCTACCTATGAGTTGGACAACAAGGTTATTCGGCAACGAGAAAGTCAAATGCCGATCGATTATACCATTGAAACTATCAGCGATACTTCATTGATCATGAATGCCACGATCAATCGATTCAATTTCCGATTTCAACTAGGTAAAACCGTCGAGGAAGAGTAGTTACCGCTCTTTTTGACCATTCTGGCGGGCCGTCCTTGAGAGGATTACGCTGACTTAGGAAAGCTAACCCTAGTGTTGGAATTTCCTCTAAAAACAGTGGTCAAAACCTATTTTTCAAGTAATGCTTTACTATGAAATTTCGTCTCCGCCTAGGTGAAATATTCTTGATTGAAGTCGTTTTTTACCTCTTATGCTGGCTATCAAACGATTATCTAGCCAGTATGGTCAGTCTCATCTTTGGCACCCTCTTTTTGGTTATTCTCTTGATATCGTTGGTGGTTGAAGTGATCGAAAGATCAAGAGTACCAAGGTGGTATTTCTACTTCATGCTCCTATCGGTCATCGCCCCACTTCTATCCGCAGCAGTCTATCTAAGCATAATGCAGGGCGTCGACTGGATGAATGTCAATTAAGCTACTACTATTCCATCCGTTCATACTCAAACACAACGGGCATATTGGTACCAGTCATTTGATTGTACATCGAGAAGGATACGGTCAGGTAAGTATCATCTAATTGCTGTATCCAACCGCTGGTATTACCGCCGAAAACTGGAGAGCTGATACTGAGCGTATTTCCAGATACAGCGTAATTATTTAAGTCAGAACCCGTGGTTGAAAAACCTTGCATCGTACCATTTCGGTGAAAAGTGTAGCTCACCTTGTAAAAGTCAATGGCACCTGGATAGTTCTGTGAAAGAGATTGCCCATTCGAAGTCATATCTACTAACTCCCAAGTCCCGATGATCAACTCACTGTTAGTGCGCGCCCCCAACTCATCGGTTGGCTGATAGATATTCTCCCCTCCTAACTGCGTTTGTCCACCAGGGAAGGCCGGCTCTTCATAATCCGCTCCTGCGGCCAGGCCAGCCAGGATAACAATTACCACCGTTGCGCCCCCTATGGCCCACCACAGCCAATTTCGATTCTTCTTTTTTGGCTGGACTTGCACTGGTGGTACTTGATAAGTAGACTTGGCAGATGCCTCCTCCATAGGAGGGGGAGCACTATAGGTGAGCGGTTCATTATTCGTTTTTGTCTCCTTGTTTTTCTGCCGTTCCTGGATTAACCGCTTTTGGCGACAATGTCGCACTAGCTCCTCCACTTTCGGGTTATTGTCAATTTTCAATGCCTCATTGAAATATTGCAAAGCCAGCTTGAAGTTTTGTTGCTTCATCGCAAGCTCCCCTTCTCCATAGTACTCAAGGAATTTCATTCCACTGTGGCAAAGGTTGATCTGCTCTTCGATATACTGATAAGAAGGTACAAAATTAGGTAAGTGAAACTCTAGGCTCTTTCGATACTTTTCCCTGGCCTCCTTCAGTCGTTTTTGACTGTACAGATCTTCCGCTTCTTGCACCAAATCCTTGAATTGCTGTTCAATTTGACTCCGCTCAGCATCCTCTTTAGCCATCTGCTCCAAGAGTTCCTTTCTTTCCTCGTGTTTGACTCGAATCACTTCCAGACGCTCACGGGCTTCGGTCAAGTATTTACCCGCTGACAAATACTTCTGGATATAGGTTTGGTAGGCCAATTCATTGTCTTTGAGCAAGGTACTCTTCCATATATCTTCTTCCTTGAGAGATAAAACTTCTCGGCGAGCAATCTCCGCGTATTGCCCTTCTGGAAAGTAATCCAGATAGTTTTCAAAATCTTGTAATGCACCTTTTTGCAAAACCTGTTCCCACAATTGCTCCTCAGCCACTTTTAGGTGAAATACAAATTCTCCACCTTCATCAGCGGAGTTTTGGATGCGCCCTTCCACTGGTGTTTGTTGGGCCTTGCCATGCACATAGCTCTTCACATATTGTACCAGCGAGGTCGTATTAATGGCCTTCTCCGTATTCTTCTTTAGGTAAGTGATAATGCCGGCTGCAAAGGGGCTATTTTCGCCGGGAGCACCATCTGCCACGGTTTCCTGTCGACCGGAGGTAAGAATTCGGCGTGATTTAAAAGCTTCATCTACCAAGCCCGCCCGTTTCTGCACCACCAAGGTGCCGGAGAAACAGGAATCCACAATCAGCAAGGTATGATGTGTTTCAATGGCATTGACGCGTTTAATGATATTGGAGTTGGAGATGTAGCGATCCTCGGTGTCTTGATTCGCATCAATAGGTACCCAATATCCTTCGTCAAATTCGCTATCGTAATGCCCATGCCCTGAGTAGAGAAAGAGTAGATTGTCCTGCTCCGTGACTTTGCGCTTTAGTTCTCTAATTTTTCTATAGATGTTGGCCTCGGTAGCTTCCTCGTTGGTAATGAGGTAAACATCTTCAGCGTCAAATTGATATTGCTGAATCAGAACTTGAGAGATATCTTGGATATCCTTAACTGCATTATTGAGCTTAGGCCAGTGATGGTATTCATCAATGCCGATGGCAAAAAGAAAATTGCGTGAGTTGGGCTTATTCTTTATATCCTTCTTGGAAGGACCGATTCCTCTTTCCATTGTGGTTGGGTTTTGGGTTAATACTCCACCAGGGTCTCCGACAGGTATTCGAAGGGGGAGCCGAATTACGAGATCATCATATTTGTAATGGAGTGAGTAGGAATAGGCTTCAAATTAGCATTTTTTCTGCTAAGATGCCACCTATGAAGACTTAATATCCAGTCATTCAACGCTTTCTAAGTAAAGGAGCGTATAGGAAAGTGGAAATTCTAGCAAAGTTTATACTTTGACTCTGCTAGAATTCCGACATCCTCACTGACCGCGTTAAGCGGGTATGAGTCCTGTAAATAGCTTGTCAGGCTCCATAACCAGAGACCTGGATTTAAGATTTGGGTGGACTGTACCGTTCAACGAAGGCCTTCATATCATCTACCATTGCTGGAGATCCCATCGCAATGGTGGCCTTCTGGTGCAGTTCCCGCATCTCGAGATCCAGAATCCGTTCCAACTGGCAGGATATGGCCTTCCCGCCTGCTTGTTCTACGATGAAGGACAAGGGATTACATTCGTACAAAAGCCGCAGCTTCCCTTGGGGATACTTTCGAGTATTGGGATACAAAAAGATCCCTCCTTGAAAGAGGATACGGTGGATATCCGAAACCATTGAGCCAATGTAACGCAGGCGTAAATTCATATCGCTGCAGTGGTCAATGAATCGGCGCATTTCCACATCGAACTTAAGATAGTAGCCTTGGTTTACGGAATAGTAATTACCGCGGTCTGGAATCTTGATGGATCGGTGAGAAAGGCAAAACTCTCCAATGGTAGGATCCAAAGTGAAGCCATTAACGCCAGCCCCTGTACTATACACCAACAAAGTAGATGTACCATAGAGCACATAGCCAGCGGCGACCAACTCAGTACCCTTTTGTAAGAAGTCTTTGAGCTGGCAGGGCTCGGCAGGATCGCTAATCCGTCTGTAGATCCCAAATATGGTCCCCACAGATACATTGACATCAATATTGGAAGAACCATCCAACGGATCGAACACCACCACATACTTGGCTGACTTAGACTCCAAGACGGGAAAAGGGATGAATTCCTCATTTTCCTCAGAAGCTACTCCGCAACATTCTCCACTATTCTTAAGGCAATCAATCAGCTTATCATTGGCGTACAAATCCAGCTTTTGCACCACATCTCCAGAGGCATTTTCAGCATCGGCAACCCCTAGGATATTCAAGAGACCAGCCTTATTGACCTCGCGATTGACGATCTTGGCGGCGACCCCAATGTCTCGTAATAATCCCGTTAATTCGCCCTTGGCTAATGGAAAGTCTTTTTGACGTCGAAGGATAAATTCGTCTAGCGTAACTATTCTACTCATATTTGGTTGGTAAATATTTTAATTAGGACTGAACTAAAGCTTGTGTAATCAGGTTTTTAGTTAAGTTTGCATCCTGTTCCTGGAATAGTCGCTTAGGCCGACAAAGATAGTAATTCACTCAGAGGATAAATAGGGAAAAGGCATTCAAAACAATATGCTTCCCGCACAATTTTTGAAATTCTGATTTAGGCCCTTTAGCGCTGGGGACAAAAATTGTCAGTGAAGGAAAAATACTTCAAGGCCCGTGAAAGAACTTGCCGTACTTAATAAGTTTTTTGTCAAATATCGTTGGCACTTACTGCTAGGGATCGTTTTCGTGTCCGCCTCTAACTATTTTCGTGTGCTACAACCTCGGATGATCCGAGAGGCCTTGGATTTGGTGGTTGATAATATCAGTTACTTTTACCTTTTTGAAGGTTTTGATGTACAAGGAGAGTTGTTCAGTGTGTTGGGAAAGACCTTGATGTTTTTTGGCATTCTGGTTCTTCTATTGGCCCTGGCAATGGGGGTATTCATGTATTTCATGAGACAGACGATCATCGTTATGTCCAGGTTGATCGAATATGACTTGCGAAAGGAGCTATTTGGTCATTATGAGCAGTTATCTTTAGCCTTCTACAAACGGAACAAGACGGGAGACCTGATGGCAAGGATCTCTGAGGATGTATCTAAAGTTCGAATGTATCTAGGACCGGCGGTTTTATACGGGATCAACCTCGTTTCTCTATTTGTCTTCGTGATCTATTCGATGATCTCCGTTAGCCCCACCTTAAGTTTATATTCCCTCGCTCCCCTACCCTTCCTATCAATTTCCATCTATTATGTGAGTCATATCATTAACAAGAGGAGTACCGTCATTCAAAAGCAGCTGGGTCAGTTGAATAGCAATGCTCAGGAAGTATATTCTGGCATTCGGGTAGTAAAATCCTATGTGCAAGAAGCTCCCATGACCGACTTCTTTCGTCATGAAAGCGAGGATTATAAAGATAAAGCCCTGAGGCTTGTAAAGGTCGAGTCGTTATTTCATCCGGTTATGTTATTGTTGATTGGTGCCAGTACCATCATTACTGTCTATGCTGGCGGCTTGTTGGCGGTCCGAGGAGAGATTACTGCAGGGAACATAGCCGAATTCGTAATTTATGTGAATATGCTCACTTGGCCAGTGACCGCTACAGGTTGGATCGCCTCCATCATACAACAAGCGGCTGCCTCGCAGAAGCGTATTAATGAATTTCTACAGACCGAGCCAGAAATCCAGAATTTGGTGGAAGCTGACGATACTCCGCTGGAGGGCACTATTGCTTTCAAGGACGTAGACTTTATCTATCCAGATACGGGCATTCAGGCTCTAAAAGATGTCAATTTCGAGCTAAAGGCGGGGCAAAAGATGGCCATCATTGGGCGGACGGGCTCTGGCAAAACCACGATCGCCGATCTCTTGGTAAGAATGTACGATGTTAGTGAAGGTAGCATTGAGATTGATGGTAAGAATATTGAGGCCCATGACCTCAATAAACTACGTAAACGCGTTGGTTACGTCCCTCAAGATGTATTCCTCTTCTCTGATACCATTTCCCAAAACATCGCCTTCGGGCGTCGAGATGCTAGCCAAGAAGAGATTGAGGAATTCGCTCGGCACGCCGCGGTGTACGATGATATCATGGGGTTGACAGAGGGATTCAAGACCATGGTCGGGGAAAGAGGGGTAACTTTATCCGGTGGCCAAAAGCAGCGAGTATCGATTGCTCGTGCCTTGATTAAGCGCCCGGACATCGTCATCCTTGACGACTGTTTGTCCGCTGTGGACACCAACACAGAAAAGCAAATCCTAGGTTACTTTACTTCTGCTCTAGCAGATAAAACGGCCATCATTATTACCCACCGTATTTACTCCTTGTTACAATTTGACAAGATCATTGTTCTGGATGAAGGGAAAATCGTGGAAGAAGGGACACACAGTGAATTGCTGCAGCAGAAAGGTTACTACTACCAATTGTACGAAAAGCAAACTATGGAGGAGGAAGAGGTGTAGCAAGTACAAAGTCGGAACGGGGAATGACATTCTACGTTCCGACTTTCAATTTCCACCATTCTTACAACTCCAAGTTTGGTTCCAAGCGCTCCTCTTCCCTTGAGTAGAATTCATTAATGATCTTAATGACCTCCTGAGGATCGTCGGTTACTGGAATCAAATCCATGTCTTTAGGGCTGATATTAGCTTCTTGTTCTAGCATTACCGCTTTAATCCACTCTATCATGCCGGCCCAGAACTTGGTACCTACCAGGATAATCGGCACTCGGGTAATCTTACCCGTTTGTACCAGGGTTAGTACTTCAAAGAGTTCGTCCATGGTGCCGTAGCCCCCGGGAAGGGCAATGAAAGCCTGGGCATATTTCACAAACATCACCTTGCGCACAAAGAAATAACGAAAGTTGAGGTTGTTATCTGGATCGATGAATTGATTGTGGCTCTGTTCAAATGGCAAATTGATATTCAAGCCAACGGAGTTTCCTCCGGTCAGAAAAGCTCCCTTATTACCGGCCTCCATGATACCGGGTCCGCCACCAGTAATAACTCCATATCCCTCCAGCGTCAATAAACGCGCAATTTCCACGGCCAATTTATAGTAAGGATGATCAGGTTTTGTTCGAGCCGAACCAAAAATCGAAACACAGGGTCCCGCGTGATTCAAAGTTTCAAAGCCTTCGACAAATTCGGAGATTACTTTGAACATAGTCCAGGAGTTCTCTCCTTTTAATACCGTACCCCACTTTTTCATGGGATGCTTTTCATGGGTTTTTAATTCGTTGTTTTCCATAATTTCGGTTTTTTGATCAGCGCGGGGATCAATATCTACATAAAAGAGCCCGATTTTGCGCAAATCGGGCCCTAAAATAACACTTTAAGCGAGGATTTGTTTCTACCCGCTAATTATTCTTAAAGGCTGAAAAGGCCTCTTCTATGTATTTATGCAGCTCTTCTGGATTCGAGAATCTCTCGAAAACTTCCTTCAGACGAGGTGAGCGTGCAGCACTGGATGGAAAGACGTGCTGTACCACATCTCCTTTTGTAATCTTCTCCCCACTAAGGATGATCAAGCGTTCGATTACATTGCGCAATTCCCGAATGTTTCCAGTCCAATTTACACTTTGTAAAGCCTGGATAGCCGCCGGCTCAATCTGCTTCGGGCTGACTCCATACTCTTGGCAAATCTGTTTATTGAAATGATCCACTAATTGCGGAATATCGTCTTTTCGCTCGTTCAGGGCTGGAACATCAATGATGATCACCGCCAAGCGATGATAAAGATCTTCCCGAAAACGGCCAGCGTCAATTTCTTTGCGCAGGTCTTTATTCGTTGCGGCAATAACACGTACATCGACCTGAATTTCCTTATCTCCCCCTACCCTAGAAATGCGATTCTCTTGTAGAGCTCTAAGTACTTTGGCTTGCGCGGAGAGACTCATATCACCAATCTCATCTAAAAATAAAGTTCCTCCATTGGCCAGTTCAAACTTACCAATTCGTTGCTTCACTGCCGAAGTAAATGCCCCTTTCTCATGCCCAAACAATTCACTCTCAATCAATTCGGAAGGAATTGCAGCGCAGTTTACCTCTACAATCGGATTATTAACTCTAGGGCTTTTTTCATGTATCCATCTGGCTACCAGCTCCTTACCGGTCCCGTTTGGCCCAGTGACCAAGACCCTGGCCTCCGTAGGAGCAACCCGATCTATGGTCGCTTTGATGGTATTAATTCCATCAGACTCCCCGATCATTTCCTGCACTTTGGCTTTGGAGACCTTCCGCTTGAGCACTTTAGTTTCGGTAATTAAACTCGATTTATCCATCGCATTGCGGATGGTAATTAGGAGTCTATTGAGATCTGGTGGTTTGGAAATAAAGTCAAAGGCGCCTTTCTTGACCGCTTCCACGGCAGTATCAATATTGGCGTGGCCGGAGATCATAATGACTGGAGTGTCACTAGCTAAGAGCTGGATGCGTTCTAGGGCATCCATTCCGTCCATTTTGGGCATTTTAATGTCCAAAATGATAACGTCATATTTGTTTTGCTTGAGTTTGACCAAACAATCAAGTCCATCAACAGCTTCATCGACTTGATATTTTTCAAATTCGAGAATTTCACGTAGGGTACGACGAATACTGCGTTCATCGTCGACGATTAGGATTTTAGCCATACGCGTAAATAGTGTTTTTGTGTGTAAGCTTAGTGAGATAACTGGTTCGCTTTCACAATTTTAATAATGAACGACCAAAAGATATTGTTTAAGTACGTGTTTTTTCAAACAATAGTTGCAGTTCAGGATGCCGGGATAAGTCTATAGGCCAAGTCCAAGAGTCATCCCCTTCGAATTATTGGAAGCAAACGATCAAAATTAATTATTTTCATCACACAATTTCCGCAAGTGTCGGTTACGGCTGCGCTTCATGAGCTCGCTGAATACGTTTCACTTCGATCACTTAAGCTTTACAATAATGCAACGAATTACTTTACTCTTACTCGTCTTAGTCCTCCTATTTACCTGCCAACCTTCCAAGGAAGTACAAGAAGTCAGCTTGCCTAGCCCAGATCCAGATCATGGAGCTCTAAGTGTTCCCAAGGGCTTCGGCGCCTTCATCGTGGCAGATACCCTTAAGGGATTACGGCATATCGTGGTTCGAGAAAATGGCGACATTTTCGTGAGTCATGGTCGCGCTCAGGAGGGCACCGGCCACAAAGCTCTAAGAGATACCGATAATGATGGAAGAATAGATTCCGTGGCCACCTTTGCTAGCACGGTCGGTACTGGTCTCAATTTGCACAAGGGGTATCTCTACATGGCCAATGATTCCATGGTCTTCCGTGCAAAACTCAATGAGGATGAATTGCTCCCTTCCAGCACTTTAGATACTATAGCTTTTATGCCCAACACCAATAATGGTCACAGATCAAAGACGATGACCTTTGATGGAGCGGGGAATATGTATGTTAACATCGGTTCCTTCTCGAATGCCTGTATGGAAAAGGCTCGCACGAAGGGTTCAACAGGTATGGATCCTTGCCCAGAGCTCAGTTATCGCGCAGGAATTTGGAGGTTTAGTGATGACAAATTGAATCAAACCCAAGAAGCAGATGGTTACCATTATGCCACTGGTATTCGCAATGGCATGGCCCTTAGATGGAATGAGGCAACGAATTCCCTTTATTGCGTGCAGCATGGACGCGATCAACTATTTGGCTTGTACGATGATATGTTTACAGAAGAACAAAGCGCTTTACTCCCCTCCGAGGAGTTTCTACAAGTAAATGACGGAGATGATTTCGGTTGGCCTTATTGCTACTTTGACCACTTCCAGGATAAAAAGATACTGGCTCCAGAATATGGTGGTGATGGTAAAACGGAAGGTCGTTGCGAAGGAATCAAACATCCAGTCGTGGCTTTTCCGGGCCACATGGCTCCCAATGATCTCTTGTTCTACACCGGCGATCAATTTCCTGATCGCTACAAGAATGGCGCATTCATTGCCTTCCACGGCTCCTGGAATCGCGCGCCCTACAATCAGGGGGGTTATTTCGTAGCCTTTGTTCCCATGGAGGATGGAAAAGCCAGCGGTGACTGGGAGATCTTTGCGGATGGCTTCGTAGGCCCTAACCCCGTAGCTTCTCCTAGAGATGCAGTTTATCGACCCTGCGGTTTAGCACAAGGGCCTGATGGCTCAATCTACGTGACCGACTCCAGAAAAGGGCGAATTTGGCGAATCGCCTATTACGGAGAGGACTATCAATCTGATCCCTCCTCAGGTGCGGCTTCCCCTAAGGACAAAGTCTTTGCCATCAACGCATCAGCGGAGGAAGGCCCTAGCGGAGAACTTGCAGCCGGCCAAGCTAGCTACGAGCAATATTGTGCCGTTTGTCATATGAAAGATGGAGCAGGTGTACCTGGCATGAACCCACCCTTAAAAGGAGTAGACTGGGTAACTGGTGATAAAGAAAGATTAATTGGTGTAATCTTGAATGGATTGAGAGAGCCCTTGGAAATCGATGGCGAAACTTACCGAAACGCTATGGCAGCCTTCCCCTATCTAAGCGATGAACAGATATCAGAAATTCTGACCTACATCAGAAGTCACTTTGGCAATGAGGCGGATGCGATCACTATTGATGAAGTGAAAGCGGTCAGAGAAGATAATACATAAAAAAAAGCGCAGGCGGTTAACCGCCTGCGCTTCCGATCCATGTTTTGAAGGAGACAT
>CAJXPD010000110.1 GCA_913057785.1 uncultured Lewinella sp.
AGATATTCCTAATTTCAGGTAGCTTTTGTCACTGTACTTATCAATAATTCGGTAAGTTAAAACGCCTTTGCGCTTGCCCCTCATTGTAAATTCAAGAGGTGCTATTCGCAAAGGCGTTTCCATTTCAAAATCTCGCTTCGATAAAGTTTCGCAGCTCTACTGCTTCAACAACTTCACCACACCATGGGAATTATCCTGCTGTACAGATAACCAATATAGGCCGCGAGGAATAGTGCTCAAATTCAAGCTCATTTCGGTCCTGCCCGATGGAATGGTCTGCCGATGTACTTCCCTACCTAAGGCAGAATAGAGAATCAATTCTGCCGTATGACTACTAGCCGGAATTTCTACATTAAATAGTCCAGCGGTTGGATTAGGATACACACTAAAATTAAGATCATTCACTCCATCTTGTACTACACTAGATACCACAACCACATCAATATTCCCTTGGCTAATATTGGAAATCCTTTCCGGCCAACCGCCACCTGTCGGTACGAGTAAGGTCTGATATTGATACGCATCTTGGGCGATAGGCACAGTTTCCGGTATGTATAGTTTTGCAACAATGTCATTTTGACCAGGCATGGCAGTTTGTCGAAACTCCTGAAAGGTAGTAAAGGGAGACTGATCTAACTGAAACCACACCACAATCTCTTGTCCTTCAATCGCGCTGTAAGAGACATTGATCTCCGCCGTATCTCCTGGACTAACACTCTTTGGCCCGAGGCTGGAAATGACCAATTGGCTGTTCTCCCCTAATACGGTGACCTGGAACTGGATAAAGTCCGAGAAACTGTTGTCCACTCCCTGCCCATCTGGGGCTATGAAAGCGAGGTAACGGTAATTAAAAGTACCAACAGGTACATTCATGGGAATATCAACAGTTACATCAATGGTGCCCGCTCCAGAACTCACATCCGTGACCACCTGAGAAAACACCGTGAATGGAGCTTCATTTAACTGGAACCACACCACGATATCCTGATCGTCCGTAGCGATATAGCTAACGGCAACGGTTACCTGATCTCCGGGTGAGACAGCGGCAGGACCATCAACAATTAAGATGGCAGGATCAAGGCTACCTTCTCCCCCACAATTAGCTGGAACACCATTTCCTGGAGCCAATGGAGCAAACCCAAACTCATCCTGATCGGGTAATGCCATAATAGCGGCCGCAACACCATCATAGGCAGGCTTGGCCGTGTAATTATCTCCTTCCACTATTGCTGCATCTTCGCAGCCAGCAAAAAAACCGTCATCCCTCAGTGTAATCCAATTGTCTTCATCTCTAAGCCCCCATATCAATATTTCATGACAATTGGGTTGAGACAAAGCCATTTCGCAATAAGCCTGAAAGGCCACTTCCTGAAAAGCTTCATCTCGATCATTATTGCAGATTCGGATGTCTAATTCTGTCATAGCTACCTCAAGTCCGGCTGAAGCTAGATCCTGTATGGACTCTTCTACCGATTCAATAAAACCGGAATTAACAACGCCAGTAGGACTTACCATATCGGAAAGTATGAAATGGGATTGAAAACCTACCCCATCTATCGGAGCTCCACAATCTTTCAAGGCCTTAGCTTGATCTCGCATGAAACGATTTTTTGAAGCCACTGAACTACTAAAGGTTTCAATGCCGTAATCATTGATATGAAGGCGCGCCTGAGGTTGAGCTTCCCTCGCCCAAACAAAAAGCATTTTGATGTAATTTTCATAGGTTGCTTCTCCCCAATCTGTCATACTCCCATCATTGGCTCTGCGATACCAGGTACCTCGTCTCCAGATCCGTTGTCCATCCGGTGCATCATCGGATATGGCTTCGTTAATTACATCCCATTCGTCAACTCGATCGCCACAAATTTGACCTAAAGCCAAGATATACTTCCTAGTAAAATCGAAGACCTGTTGCCCCGTCCACGTAGGAGCAACCAAGCTCAGCCAATCTGGAGCCTGATTGAACCAGATCATGGCGTGACCCCGCTTTCGTAAATCTGCCCAGTCCTCATTACTTAAAAAAGCTTCAATATTGTCTTCGGTAAGAGTGGCTCGGAGTTGTTCTACCGTGAGGTTATGAATGTCTTCGGGTTCATCGGCAGGAAGTACAAAGCTCATTTTCATGTAGTTTTCTAAAACTACAGCATTATACTCTTGTCGTAAATGGGGATCGGCCAAACCATTTCTGAAGTTTTCAGGGTCATCAAGATGCTCATTACTAATGAGGTTCCCGATGTATACCTTCTTGGGAGTCGCCAGTTCTCGTAAGCTGTTTTGCGCTGTAAGTGGCTTATCCAAGAGCAAAAGGGCTAAGAGAGAGAGCAATGTCAAGAATACAAGCTTAGATTTTACAATTAATTGGTTGGTGGAGCTAGTGCTAATGGTGTTGGGTAGCACAGAGTGAGTACTTGAATTCATAAGGTTTTTCTGAATATTATAGGTTAATTTAAAAATCACGATATCGGCTAGATGCTCACCACAAGGTGAAATCTCTCCAGAGGTTTATGACTAAAGAAAATTACCAAAATAAACCTAGCCCATGAATGGTCGAATTCATGGTGATTTTTTAGCAGCTCTAGAAGGCTTATCTCTCCAGTTGTACAAGACTATAACTTAGAATTATGGAACGAAACAAAGGTAAGTATCAGGTAGTCGTTATTCAAAAGAAAGTAAGGATCATTTCTGACATTTAGAAAGCATGAACAAAATCAAAGCCATTATTGCGCTGTCAGTCAAATTGTGACCTTGGCGTGATTTAAGGCCTACTCTCTTTTACACGCGAATCCATGATCTGCCCTAATTTTTCTTATCTTTACCGCTTGTCAGAACCAAATAAGCCTACCGAACATTATATTTTTAGTCTTAACTAAAATCACGACACTAGTATGATCAATTTGATCCTCTTTGGCCCTCCAGGCTCAGGTAAGGGCACGCAAGCCGCTAAATTGGTAGAAAAATATGGGCTGTTGCACATTTCAACAGGGGATTTGTTCCGATATGAAATCGGAAATAAGACTCCTTTAGGGCTTGAGGCAAAGAGTTATATAGACAAAGGAGCTTTGGTTCCGGATGAAGTTACCATCGGAATGCTACGCAACAAAGTGGAAGCCAATCCAGATGTCCAAGGTTACATCTTCGACGGTTTCCCACGTACTACGCCTCAGTCAGAGGCGCTAGATAATCTATTGGCTGAAAAGGAAGACACGGTGTCTCGTTTGGTGATGCTTTCCGTCCCTGATGAGGAGATCGTCAAACGATTGTTATTGCGTGGGGAAACCTCCGGCCGAGCTGATGACAAAGATGAAAGTGTAATCCGCAATCGTATCCAGGTCTATAAAGACAATACAACTCCGGTATACGATTATTATGATGCCAAAGCAAAGGCCACAAGCATTGATGGCATTGGCGGTATTGAAGATATCTTCGAACGCTTATCTGCCGTAATCGATACCTTATAAAATATTCCTTGCTATATAGGGCAAGCATATTGTTAAACCCAAGGCCACCGATGCATTTCGGTGGCCTTGGTCGTTATATGAGTAAAAGGGCAAATTTGGTGTTGCCCTTTTACTTAGCAGAAACACCTATTCATATGAGCCGCCAGAAAGAATTATTGACCTTATTGCTTGTTTCCTTCCTTGCTTCTATCCTGTTAGGTATGATGGATTATGAAACAGAATCATTAATGCACCTTTTTACCAGTGACCCTGGCAATTGGATCGCACTGCTGATGTATACGGGAGTTTTCATGCTTTTAGGCATTACATTGCTAGGTTTTATCCGTGGACTTAGGTCACTACTTCGATAATCCTGCGTTTTTAGGGGAATAGTCCCATCTAAGCAGCAGCTAATCAAGATTTCTCCTGTCTTTACAGTACCTTGTTCTAGTTAACTCAACTGGAAGAGCGGGATAAGTATGCCTCCTTCCCACCTTTATCCCTTACTCCGTGTGAAAAATGACTCTCCCTCTTTCTGATCATTAATAAGTAGTCTGAACTTTAAATGATTCACACATGAGATTGTATCCATCTATCTTGGTTGTTCTTCTTATCGGATTGACGATATGTTCCTGTAAAAAAGAAAATATGATAGGAGGCGAGGAGCCTCCTACCGATCTACCGATTGCAGAGCGGCTCGAAAACGCCATTGCCGAAAAAATCGGAACGGACAAACTACTCGGAGTTTCCGTTTCCATTCGAATCGGACCAGAGGAGCGTTGGCAGCTTACGGGCGGGCTCTCAAAACAAGGAGTCCCTGTCCAATCAGACATGAGCTTTGGTATAGCCAGTATCACTAAAACTATTGTTGCCGCAGCCATTCTGAAACTAGAAGAAGAGGGCAAACTCTCCTTAAACGATTCCATCAGTAAGTTTCTCACACTGGATAAACCCCAAATCGATGAGGACATCACCATTTTCCAATTGTTGAACCACAAATCAGGCGTCAAAAACTACTTTCAGGGAGCTGGTCTATGGCCAAGAGTAGAGCAGAACCTGGATAGCCCGATCCATCCGGAAGAGTTGATGGATTTCATCGGTAATCCCGTTTTCACAGCTGGTGCTCGATATGAATACTCTAATTCTAATTATCTCTTGTTGGGTCTCATCATAGAAGCTGTTTCCGATCAATCTATTGGTGAGTTTTTTCGTTCAAGGTTCTGGGGCCCTTTGCAGTTAAACCGGATTTACTTTCCGGATGACGAAGCTGCTACTGGTCCCATCGCCAGTCCTTGGCGTGACGGAGATGGAGACGGCGTACTTGAGGATATTTCTTCTGAGTACGGAGAAGCCTATCACAGTGTTTTCTGGACAGCTGCTGATGTCTTTTCCACTGCCTCCGACCTCTCAGCTTGGGCATATCACCTGCTCGAAGGAGATGTCTTGTCCCAATCCTCCAAATCAAAAATGCAACGCTATGTGGAAATAGATGACCCAATTTTCGTCGGGTATGGTCTAGGTTTACGAAGAGTAATTATTGGAGGTAGAACACTTTGGGGACATACCGGAGGGATGCGCGGATACGGGGGGTATATGTTTTATGATCCGTTGAAGAAGGTCACTATTGTTCTACTAAACAATCAAAGTCGCTCAGAAGATGGGCCCATCCTCCGGCACCAGCTATTTGAGGAAATTTTGACAGAGGTATTAAAGGAAGTTCCCTAGCAATAAGACAGCATCATATGGCCTCCAGCGCCATCATAATTTGCTCGAGTAGATCTTCGGGACGTTCCACCCTTTTAATGGTTTCTGATGGCATAATGGATGAATCCAAGGGTTTAGGGGTATAGTAGTCTGCACTGATGAAAGCCTGAGCTAACCCTTTTTGATAAACTTTATAATCGGAAGTGCTATCTCCCACCATGATGACTGGGCCTTGAATTTGAGACTGCGGTAACCAGGTCTTTAAATAATTGGATTTGCCTTTCATGAGTAGAGTGGAAGGCCGATAGGCTAGACTCCGGTTTCCAAACCAGACAAATCGATTGGCCATAACATATTGCCCTTCCACTCCCCATTGCAAGGCGATGGGTTGGATCCATTCCTTAAAAGCGGCAGAGAGGATATACGTTTGGATAGATTTAGCATGCAATTGCTCAAAAAGGGCAGGTACAAAAGGATGAATCTCCAGTTTTATTTTTTCTACATAACGTTGCACATGTTTCCATCTAAGATAGGTAGCCGCTTTAACTAAGGTCCAGATCTCACTTCCTTCGATTTGATCAGCACTGGTTTTGGGGCCCATCTTCTTTATTAGTGTCTTAATATGGCTAGCTCCTGGATGATGTTCTAATGCATATTGCAGTATTTGGATAGTGCTCTCTTCCGGCACCAAGGTATAGTCAAAATCAAGAAAGACATGAGCCACCGGAGAAGGTATTCTTTTGAACGCCATATATTATTTTTTAGCTATCGCCAGCATTTGAGGTATTTGTGTTTCCGCCTATCAGTCCGTAAACTAAGCTAATTTTCATCCTCCAGCAGTGTAGTTCTCTAAGAGTTCTCGCATTCTTTTCGGGACGGAAACCGGACGCATTGACTTTGGATCAACGCAAACCTGTGTAAATTCAGCCGAAAACACCTTGTCCCTTTGTACAAAGCCATTCAGAGAAAATGCAAAGGCGCTATTGCGAATTTCTTTTAAGCTTACATGAATTTCGAGCTCATCATCCCAAACCATAGGCTTTAAAAATTCTACAGAAAAGGCCCTTGCTGGGGGTGCGATGCCCAGTTCGAACATACTCCTTTCGGCAGGTGCATCGAAACAAGCTGAGATAAAATCGATAATGGCTTCCACGATGAAGTGGCCGATTCGAGGGGTAAAAAGAATGCCACCTGGGTCACAGTCGCCAAATCGTACTTTCCGGTTTACTATAAATGCTTTCTTCATGCTTGAAAGTTGTGCCATTTAATCGACATTATCAACCGGAGCCTAAAAGAACAAACTTGGAGCAATTCCATGAACGGCTGACACGAACATAACCCGCCTCTATCACACAATAATGAAAATCCGTATCTTTGCGCCCTAAAAAGAAAAAAGCAATGGCCGAGCAGAATTTTGTGGACTATGTGAAGATCAATTGCCGCTCTGGTAATGGAGGAGCTGGCTCAGCCCATTTTATGCGCGATCGAACTAATCCAAAGGGTGGTCCGGATGGTGGAGATGGCGGTAGAGGTGGACATATCATCTTGCGGGGCAATCGAAATATTTGGACGCTCCTTACCCTGAAGTATCGTAAACATGTTAAAGCAAGTCATGGTGGGAATGGTACAGCCAATCATAGCCATGGTGCGAATGGTGAGGATATCATCCTGGAGGTACCACTGGGAACCGTGGCCAAAGATGCCGAGACGCAAGAGGTTTTATTTGAAATTACGGAGCACGAAGAACAACAAATCTTAGTCGCTGGTGGACGAGGTGGGCTTGGTAATTCTCATTTCAAATCTGCCACCAACCAGGCTCCTCGTTATGCCCAACCAGGTGAGCCCGGGGAGGAACACTGGCGTATTCTAGAACTCAAGGTCTTGGCTGATGTGGGTCTCGTGGGATTCCCCAATGCAGGAAAATCCACCTTCCTCTCCGTCGTAACCGCTGCTAAACCTAAGATAGCCAATTATCCTTTTACTACCCTCAAACCCAATTTAGGTATCGTCCAGTATCGAGATGGTCGTTCCTTCGTCATTGCGGATATCCCTGGTATTATCGAAAACGCCCACCAAGGCAAAGGATTAGGACATCGCTTTCTGCGACACATCGAACGCAATGCTACACTCCTTTTCATGGTGCCTTGTGATTCTGATGATATCCGGAAAGACTACAATATTCTCCTCAATGAGCTCGCGGCATATAATCCCGATCTTTTGGATAAACCACGCGTCTTAGCCGTTACCAAGTCGGATATGATTGACGAAGAGCTACGAGAAATGCTTGAAGCGGAGTTACCTGAAGGCGTTCCTTATCGCTTTATCTCCTCAGTTGCTCAGCAAGGTATTGACGAACTAAAGGACCTACTGTGGCAAACAGTCAATGAGCATACGGATTAGAATATTGGTCGGTTTTGCCCAATAGATAGCCAAGTAGATTCCACCCACAGCCTACAGGCTAAACAACCTGCCGCCTAACCGCTCACGTATTTGAACTTCATTTAAAAAATGGGGTAGATAGATAGGAAGCTTGAATTTTACGTTTACATGATAAAGCCAAGCTACTTTTCTTTTTACTTAGTTGTCTTTCAAGTCAAACTTGAGTGTCAGCTGAGGCGAATCCCCCGCTATCCAATGTAAGGGTTCAGGAGAAAAGAGGGTATTTCTTGCTAACACCAACATGTAATCAAAGACCAACACCATATGAAAAAAGCACTCCTACTTGCGCTATCCTTTCTACTCATATTCACCACCATTAACGCCCAAGACGAAGCCCCAAGTTTCAACTTTGATTTTGAAAAAGCTAAGAGTGACAAGGGCCTACCTGATCAGTGGATGCAGTGGGGCTCTTATAAACTTAGTGTGGACACTGAGACTCCTCAATCAGGCAAAAAGGCCATACTGATCGATGCCGGAGAAGGAGGTTCCTTTGGCAGTGTCGCGTACAGAATCCTACCGGAGTACGCAGGAGAGAAGATTACTTTAGAGGGCTATATGAAGACCGAAAGTGTAGCTGAAGGCTTTGCCGGACTCCTCTTGCGTGTGGATGGAGAAGCTGGCCCCTTGCATTTTGATAATATGCAAAATCAGGGCATCCAAGGCACCAATGCCTGGAAGAAATATAGCATTACCTTGCCGCTTCCAAAAGAAGCAACGCAGATCTTTGTTGCTGGTATCCTAGTCGGTCAAGGGAAAGCCTGGTACGACAATTTCAAAGTACTCATAGACGGAAAAGATATACGAGGGTTGAAGCGCGTTGAGAAAGAAGTAGCAAAAGCTACACTAGATAAAGAGTTCGATTCTGGGTCCAAGTTTAGCTTGGGATCTGTCAATGAGGAGCAATTAGAAAACCTCTATTGGCTAGCCAAAGTTTGGGGCTTTTTAAAATACCACCACCCTCATATTGCTGCAGGAGACATCAATTGGGATTATGAGTTATTTCGCATTCTACCGGCCATCCATGAAGAAGGTTTTGACCTGGCAGTTCTCAACTGGGCACAGCAACTAGGAGATGTGGAAAAAGCAGAGCCTGCTGAATCGGACCTAGAATTGAAGCTACAGCCTTCTACTGGCTGGCTGCAACCACAAGGGATTCTCTCTTCTGAACTAGTGCAGTATCTAAAGGAAGTACAAGCTGCAGCTCGAGAATCCAAGAGTTACTATCTAACTTTCGCGCCCAATATTGGCAATCCTCAATTTAAGAATGAGAAAGCCTACAAGGATATTCCTTCCTCTGATGATGGATTCCGTTTACTATCTCTATTCCGTTACTGGAATATGATAGAGTACTTTTTCCCGTACAAACACTTAATGGATGAAGATTGGGAAACGGTACTCCGGTCTTCGCTTCCGACATTCGCGGAAGCCAAAGAGCCACTCGCCTACAAACTCGCCACCCTACAACTGATCGGTAAAATCCAGGATACACATGCCAACATCTGGATGCAGGATGAAGATCTGAATCAGTTTCATGGAAATAATATCGCTCCCATCGAGGTCAATATTATTGATGGACAAGCAGTAGTGGTGCGCTTCTTTAGTCAATTTCAAAAAGGTAGTAAAATCAAGCTTGGTGATATCATCACCCACATCAATGGCGAGCCTACAGATAAGCTCATCGAAGAGAAAATCGCCTTCTGCCCCGCCTCCAATCGTCCTACGCAACTCCGAGATGTGGCACGCCGCCTATTGAGAACCAATGATGGAACGATCGAATTGAGTGTAAACAGTGCCAAAACAGATTTCAAAGAGAGCATCACCTGTATCCCAAGTGCAGAGGTGAACTTCTGGAAAAAAGATATCCCGTCACACAAAGAATTGGAAGGTGATATTGGCTACATCTACCCCGCTTCTCTGGAAAGAGGAGAGATTAACGATATCATGAAGAAGTTCATGGATAAGAAGGGAATTGTAGTCGACCTCCGCTGCTATCCCTCTGACTTCATCGTTTTCAGCCTTGGAGGCCTACTCATGCCTCAACCCACCGAGTTTGTAAAATTCACCTTCGGCAACTTGCAGCAGCCTGGTCAATTCAACTTCGGATCTACCCTAAAGGTAGGGGGAGAGAATCCCGCATACTTCAAAGGGAAAGTGGCCATACTCATCAATGAAACCACCCAAAGTCAGGCAGAATATACTACCATGGCACTGCGCGTCGCTCCCAAGACTCAAGTGATCGGTAGTACTACAGCTGCAGCAGATGGTAATGTTTCCCAGATCATCTTACCAGGTGGCATTCGCACCATGATTTCTGGGATTGGTGTCTACTACCCCGATGGGACAGAAACCCAAAGAGTGGGCATCAAACCTGATATCGAACTACGACCAACGATTGAAGGGATCAGAAAAGGGAAGGACGAACTACTTGAAAGAGCACAGGCCTGGATTCAAGAATAAACCAAACCCTTGGGATAGATAAGAAGCTCGATGGCTCATCGATTGAGAATGAGCTATCGAGCTTTTCCTTTTTATTCAGCCGTCAATTCAAATTGAACTTCCTGCACGTCTCGGGAATTCGTTCCCACAAAGACCTTAAAGGTACCTGGCTCTGCCTCCCACACCCTATTCGCTCCATAAAATGCCAAATCCTCTATCACAATCTCAAAAGCTACCGTTTCTTTTGCCCCCGGGGCTAATTTGATCTTACGGAACCCCTTCAGCTCTTTCACAGGTCTAGGTATACTGCTGCTTATATCTTGAAGATATAATTGTACTACTTCTTCTCCTTCCCGCTCTCCAGTATTGCGCACTACAACGGAAAGCTGGAGCGTATCTCCCATCTGCATTTGTGTACGGCTTAGCGAGGGGGAATCATAGTCAAATTGGGTGTAACTCAGGCCAAACCCAAACGGGAACCTTACTCCTGCATTCATTCCCTCTTTCTCTAAATGATTATAGTAAATCGGGCACTGCGAAGGATCATGGGGGAAGGAAACGGGAAGTTTTCCAGAAGGATTATATCGCCCCAAGAGGACATCGGAAATAGCCATACCTGACATATGGCCCAAATGCCAGGCTTCTAAGATCGCCGGAACTTTATCAGCAGCCCAATTGAAGGTGAGTGGTCTGCCGTTCATTAGGACCAGTACTAGGTTTTGGTTCACTTTGTAAATCTCTTGAAGCAGTTCCTCTTGCAAGCCTGGCAATCCAATTTGTTCCATCTTAACTGCTTTGCCAGTCTGCCAGCAATCCTCGCCTAAAGCGACGATTACGACATCAGCCTGCTGTGCAATCTCAACGGCCTCGGAGAAGCCTGATCTATCCGTTTCATTGAAAGAAAGTGGGTTATTGGGTCCTCGCTTTCCAACCGTCAATCGAGCACCACGAGCATAAAGTAAGCGAGTATTAGAATTAAGGCTTTCTCGTAGTCCCTCTACTAGTGAAACCCCAGAATTAGTCCTAGCTCTACCCCGCCAACTACCCAATGGAGAATCGCGATCCTTGGCCAATGGGCCAATAACAGCGATGGTACGAGTTTCCTCTCTTATCGGCAGCACCCCTTTTTCATTCTTCAACAAAACGATAGACTTCCTAGCGATGTCTCTGGCAGCTTCGATATGATTCCGATGCATTAAATCCTGTTTTTCCGCAGCCGGGTTGCAGTAACGATAAGGATCTGCAAATAATCCCAGTTCAAACTTTACCCTTAAGACCCGCCGTACCGCCTGATCGATCCTCTTTTTGGACACTTCGCCTTTCTCAACCAAAGCCAACAAATCACTAGGGAAAGCTGATCCTAAACTCATGTCGTAGCCAGCATTGACTCCTAGTTCAATCGCTTTGCGTTGATCATTGGCCTTCCCCTCTTCGATCCACTGCCCCATCATATTTTCAGTGGAAAGCAAAAAACCATTGAAGTCCAACTGCTCTCGCAATTGCTGGGCAGACAGACCGTCCCCAAGCAAAGAGGCCTGGACCGAGACAACACCAGCACCTATGGCAGCTCGCAAGGGAGGAAGAATGATATTCTCCCAGGCTTGCTCATCCATTCCTTGTGCATTGATGTCACGTGTAATATCGGTAGCAATAGGAGGTAGTAGTAGTTCTGCACTGGCAGCTATCGTGTTTTTCGCCTGTAAATCTCCTCCTTGAAGTCCTTTTATTTTGGCAGCGGCTATCAGGCTTGCCAGGTAAGGGTCTTCTCCCGGTCCTCTGACCAGATGTCCCCAACGGGCATCTCTTAGAACATTTACGGCAGGAGACGATGTCCAATGCACCCCAGCAGAAGTAGCTTCAACGGCCATAATTCTAGCTGAACGCTCTATGGCCTCTACATCCCAACTAGCGGCCTCCGCCAAGGGCATCGGGAACATGGTCATAAACCCATGTACAGCTTCATACCCAAATAGGACGGGGATTCCTAAACGGCTTTGATTCACCGCAATTTCTTGAACTTTCCGGGTTGCCAGAGAACCGCTCACATTCAATAGTGCGCCCACTTTCCCCTGTTTTATCTGCTCAAGGATACTTTGCGTCTCTCGACCCGGTGAGGGGCTGGCAAAATCTCTCGACCCTCTATACTGAGTCATTTGCCCTAGTTTCTCTTCTAAAGTCATCAACCTCAATAAAGAATCTATGCTATTTTCGATGGCAGGGTCTAGGTGGGAATTCGTTGCTAAGTCATCAGATTGACAGGCTGATAACAATCCCAGCAGGAAGAGACCGACTAAAAGGTGTTTAAACATCACTATATCATTTGTTGCTATGTAAGCAAAGCTTCATACCTAGCAGAAAAGCTCAGAGGATAATAAAAAAGGGCAAAGGAATAAAAACTCCTTTACCCTAGACAAAATTTTGTCTTTGTTGTGCAAGCCTGGAATTGACTTGCATCCTTCAGAATATCAGTGGTGATGAAATCAATTGATTTCAGTTGTAATGTACTAAAAGACCGGGAAATGCGAAAGCTCTGGTCTAGAATTCTGCTGAGACAACGCCCTTGACCCGTCAAATTTGGGACACCTTACGACCATTCTACCATCGCAACTCTAAAAACAAGTTGGGTGTAAATCCCAATAGACTGCGATCATAAGCGACCAAGGAGGCACGAGAATAGTCTTCATTTTCGGGATGAAGAAAGTAAGTCCTGCTGTAGAAGTTTAATCGATCCAGCACATTAAAAATGGACCACCCAATCTTCCCACGTAATTTCTTCTGGTCAGTAAAGTTGTAAGCACCGCTGAAATCTATCCTTTGGTAATCCTGAAGCCGCCGAGCATTTACTTCACCATATTGGATCTGGGCCTTAAACCCATTTTCGGACTCATCATTAGGAACGAACCGACCTCTTTCTGCCTGTGTATAAGGCAGCCCGCTCCCGTAGAACCACGCTACGGCAAAATCCCAATTCCCAAATTTCAATTGATGTGTCCATTTAAAATTATGTAGTCTATCGAATATGCTCGGAAAAGGCTGGTTTCCATTTATCTTGTCAAACTTGTATTGTGTACGGCCCAAGGTGTAAGCCAACCAGCTATCGAAATTTGGCCAACTCTTTTTCAACAACAAATCCATCCCTAACACTCTTGCTTCTCCCCCGCTATAAGGGTTCTGCCAATCTGCATCAAAATCCAAACTCATGGAGACTAATCCAGTAATCCATTTCTTGTAGAAATCCACGTCCAACAACCACCCCTTACTTTTCCATCGTGCGCCCAAGGTAAACTGTGCAGAGGTCACGGCCGGGATATGTTTTGAGCTATCAGCCATAATCCAGAATCGCTCTCCGATCCCTAGGTTATTATTTAGGAAAACTTGATTAACTACTTGTATATAGCGCCCAATACTAGTTTTAATCTCCACTTCAGGATCGACGTAGTACGAAAGGCTAAATCGAGGCTCCCAATTCCCAGTGTAGCCCCCATCAAATGTACTGTACCTTAATCCCCAATCCATATGAAGCTTGTCCGGCACCGTATAGTCGTAGTCTAAATAAAAGGTTTGCGTCGTTCCCCTAAAGGAAATTCGTTCTTGCCGAAACTCATCATTCACAGGAGATTCCACGCTGATGTTTAAGTCGACTTCATTATGAACACCTTGATATCCGAAGTTTAAGCGCTGATATGGATTAATATGAAAAGTATTGTTCCATTCAATCCGTTGCTCGCTGATAGTATTACTTTGAATAACTTGTATGTTGACCTGTTCGGGATCTAACTTGCTACGAGTGGAGAAAGCGGTGGAAAATTCTGTAAACACAAACATGAAGTCTGATTTCCAACGATCATTCCAACGCTGATCCCATTGTGCACTAAGTCCCCAATTCAAAAGGTCTACTTCATACAAGGTATTGAAATAGAAGTTCGGCTGATCAAACAAGATTCCATAGTCTAATGCATCTTCTCCCTGATAAAAGCTGATTCTTCCTTCTCCCCCATTCTCATTACGGGTAACCCATTTCAGGTTAAAGTCAGAAAAATAGAACTTAGGCGATAATTGAAGATCCGTTAGGCGTTCTTGAGCAGGCTCAAACTCTTCCTTTATGCTTCCTCTACCTGCTACTTGATTAAATAAGTTTTGGTAAACTTTACTCTCAAATAGATCTGCGATGGAACGTCTCCCTGCTACCATCAAGGCGGAGCGCCCTTTCTGCAAAGGAATCTTGACAAAAGCATTACTACTGATCAAATTGACCCCAACCCCAGCCTCCATGGTGTCTAAGAGCAAGGGTGAAGTTGTGATATCCAGTACGCCTGATACTCTACCTCCATATTCTGCACTGAAATCGCCCCGGTACACAGCCATTTCATCCACAATGGTAGAATTAAAGGCGGAAAACATACCGAAAAAGTGCCCGGTATGATATACAGGAATCCCATCCCATAGGATCAGGTTTTGATCAGGTGTGCCTCCTCGAATATTGAGGTTGCTGGCTGATTCATCCGTGGTACTGATCCCAGGCAACAGCTGCGCCATTCGCAAGGCATCTTGCTCTCCCCAGCCCGGAATTACGCCCATTCTATCCACGTCTACTTGCAGCCCATCCCCTCTACCAGCACCAGAAAGAAAAGTGATAGCCTTATCTCGAATTAAAACCTGTTCAAAGGCAAATTCTTGCTGAGGCAGATCAACCTGAGGGCACTCCTTTCCTAGAAACTGCTGTAAGGGAAGAGTTCGCGCCTGGTAGCCCACATAGCTGAACATTAGACTATCAGTAGTTTTGAAGGGGCCCTTGATAGAAAACGCCCCCAGTTCGTTACTGTACGCTCCCTTATGTGTCCCCTTCAACCATACGTTAGCAGAAATTAGGGGTAGGCTAGTCACACTGTCTCTTAGGGTTCCACAGGCCAATACTACTGGCTTTTCTCTGGGGACCAGTAAGCTCATTTCCTCTTCCCTTGCTCTGCGAATTAGTACGTGCTTTCCATTAACCACCTCAAAAAATAGGGACTGTGGCAAGAGTAGCTCCATGAGCGCATCACGTAAGAAAAGATCTTTGGATTTTGCTTCCTTTACTAATTTAGTACGAAGTAATTCTTGGTCAAAGGCAAAGGTGAGATCGTAGGATTCCTCGAGAAAATCGAGTGCCTGCATCAAAGGGATATTCTCAAAATCGAAGGCAATCTTCGGCCCATCTTGGGCGGCTACAGGTAAGGCCCAGAGTCCTAGTAGGAGAGAAATAACATGACGTAGTTTCAACATCATTTTGCGAATATCCTTACGCTCGTTTTATCGCTACTAAGCTCAAATTGTAATTCCATTGGATCACAAATGAATTTTAGGGCTTGTTCCAGGTCATCATTGGGGAATCCACCTTCGTATACCCGATAGCTCTCGTTCTCCCAATTTACGTCTAACTGGTATTGCCGTTCCAACTCCTCAAAAACTCGGGTTAAAGGCAAGCCCTCGCAATCTGTCCATCCCCTGAACCAACTTGGAGTTGGAGTTAGCTGTAGATTCGTCGTAGATAAACTACCATCTTCCAGGAGCACCGCCTTCTGGCCCGCTTCAATCTCTACGGGTGCCCGACTGGCCACAACCTTCACCTTCCCACTATAGCAAACCACCTCCAACTGATCTCCCCGAGCCCATACATTAAAACTGGTGCCTAGCACGCTTACCGCTCCAGATGGTGTCACTACGGTAAAAACACTTCCTTTCTCTACTTGAAAAAAAGCTTCTCCTTGCAAAGCCACTTCTCGCCGCTCCGCCCAGCGAGTTGGATCATAATCGAGTTTGCCCACTGCATTCAGTTGGTAAGTAGACCCGTCTGGCAGGGCACCTTCGATCTGCTCCCCAATTTGAGTAGCAAACTGGGGTGCTTTCGGCTGCATCCACCAATAGCCAACGGCTGCCAACGCCAAAACAGACGCCGCCGCAACCCACCAAAGGATCCTCAAGGAACGTATTTTCCCCTTCTCTGGCTTTCCTTCCTGTCTGGCGGCTAATAATTTTTCCCAGGCTGCTCCTTCTGAAAAACTAGGGACTTCTATCTGAGTGGAACCCTCAGCAATTTTACGTATATCCTCGAAGTCAGCTCTAGCCCTCAAATCGGCCTCTTCCTCCTGGCTCAATTCGCCATTCAGCCAGCGGGCTAGAAATGTATCATCTGGGAATGGTTTTGACATGATTTACAATTAAAGTCTCAATTAATACTGCACCACTTAATAACGATTCGCTGAGCTTTCTCCCTACCTTGCTAGATTAAATCACTCAATTTTCTTAACTCTACCAAGGCCTTGTGCATTCGTTTTTCAACCGCCTTAACACTAATATCCAATAAAAGAGCGATTTCTCTATACTTCAAGCCTTCGATCCGGTTCAATAGAAATACCTCTCTACTCTTCTCTGGAAGCCTAGCAATAGCATCTTCCAATCGTGCTCTAAATTCGTTTTCCTCCAGTTCATCTTGCGGCGTAAAATGCTGCACTGGCTTACTAATGTTCAGTTGAAACTTAGCGACTACCTTCCTATGTTTCACCTCATCCAAAAACAAATTATTGGCCACCCTAAATAAGAATGCCTTCGCCTTGTCATATGACACCTTTTGACAAGCCGCCCACATTCGCAAAAAGGCCTCTTGCATCAAGTCTTCCGCAAGATTTGGATCTCCACATTTATAATAGAGAAAATTGCGTAATGGGCGCGCATAAGCCCAAAACAGCTCCTTGAATACAGATTGTTCACAAATTTGATCTGGCTTTGCCATGGAAATAGATTTCAGCAAAAGTAGTAGGCATTTAACATCAGGGGCAGTAGTTTTGGGGGCCAAAATTCCCATTTTGACACTGAATTCCCCTATTGACACTTGAGCTCACCCTTGAAGGCTTCCAACGTGCCTTTTTTTGACTTAGACCACTAATTTTTGAATTCGTTTATTAGCTATCTGGCAAAAAGCGCCGTATAATATGGCTAAATGTCCCACATGAAACAAATTATACGCACACTACTGGTGCTTGGGTGTTTTAACCTGAGTGCTCAAAAGCCCTATTTCCAGCAAGAAGTAGACTATCAAATAAAGGTCAAGCTGGATGATGAACAACATTTACTAGACGGGTATATCACAATAAACTACAAAAACAACTCACCGGATACGCTAGAAAGGATTTACTTTCACCTTTGGCCTAATGCCTACCGAAATCAAACGACAGCCTTCGCTCAGCAGATGTTAAGAAAAGGAAGGCAGGACTTCTATTTTGCTAAAGATAGCCAATTGGGTAACATTTCAAAGTTGGACTTTAAGGTAGATAGTATTGACATCCGCTGGCGATTGTCCAGAGAGCATCAGGATATCGCCTTATTAACCCTAAATCAACCCCTTCCCCCAAATCAAAACATTAGCATATCAACACCTTTCGTCGTTAAACTCCCTGCTTCTTTTTCTCGCCTCGGGCATATCGACGAATCCTTTCAGATCAGTCAATGGTATCCTAAACCAGCGGTCTACGACAAGACGGGATGGCATCCAATGCCGTATCTGGAAGATGGTGAATTCTATTCAGAATTTGGGTCCTTTGATGTGGAGATTACCCTTCCAAAGAACTACGTGGTAGGCGCCACAGGAGAATTGGTGACTCCCGAAGAGGAGCAGTGGCTATACGAGCTTAGTGAATCCACTAGACTTTATCTGGACACCTTCAAATATCTTTCTCCATTCATCGAATATGAAATCGGTCCTGAATCTTCTGAAGAACTCAAGACCATCCGTTTTAAAGCAAATAAGGTTCACGATTTTGCCTGGTTCGCCGATAAACGATTCAAAGTCATAATGGATCAAGTCGAACTGTCAACTGGTGAGATCGTTGAAACGAAAGTTTTCTTTACCAAGACTGAAGAAGCGTATTGGCAATATGCTACGGATTATCTGAAGCGCTCACTTGTGTTCTTTTCCGATAAAGTAGGAGCCTATCCCTATCCCCAGGTATCGGTGGTACAAAGCGCGCTGAGTGCAGGCGGTGGTATGGAATATCCCATGATCACCGTAATCGACCAAGTAGGTACTGAGGTCTATCTCAATGAGGTGATTGCTCACGAAGTGGGACACAATTGGTTTTAT
Source organism: uncultured Lewinella sp. (assembly GCA_913057785.1). Taxonomy (GTDB): domain Bacteria; phylum Bacteroidota; class Bacteroidia; order Chitinophagales; family Saprospiraceae; genus DT-111. Next base: position 18,133 of record CAJXPD010000110.1, read on the forward strand.
GGTGCTTTGGCCAATAACGAAAGGCAACATGCATGGATGGACGAGGGTATTACCAGCTACTATGAACAGAAGTATCTAGAGTATGTCGATGACCTGGAGTTCGGGATATCTCGAAAGAAAAGAGTACTCGAAGAGCGTGGAGATCATCTTAGGCCCTACTTATACAAAGCGCGGACCCGTCAGGATCAGGCTCCCACCACTCCTGCTAATGAATTACGATCAGGTAATTATGCTATGTCAGCTTACACCAAGCCTGCCTTGGGTTTTCGGATGCTGGAGGAATATATGGGCACCTTCAACTTTGACCAGGCAATGAAAGAATACTTCAATCGCTGGAAATTCAAACATCCGGCACCGGAGGATCTAAGAGATGTATTGATGAAGCACAATGCGGATTCACTGGCATGGCTCTTTGAAGGTATTTTAGGAAGTACCGATCATTACGATTACGCCATAAAAAAAGTAAAGCGAGCTAACGATTCTCTAGAAATTGTCGTTAAGAACAAAGGCAAAATTCAAGCTCCTATTGCTGTAGGCGGAATCAAAAACCGAGAGGTTGATCGGCTATCCTGGCATGCCCCAACGGGAAAGAAAACGACTATTAAGATCCCGGACGAGGGATTCCATAAGATTATCCTAGATCCTCTTTTTCTTACACCCGATCTTTACGGATCGAATAACTCTTGGGATTTAATGGGACCAATTCCTAGATTGGAGGCGGTAGAATTCCCGGTACTCAATGTGTATGAAAAAGCGTATAAGAGCAATGTTCATTGGGGCCCGTTTTATGGTTGGAATGCCAATGATGGGTCCATGTTTGGCGCTGCTTTCTACAACACCGTATTCCCACACCGCTCTTTTGAATATCTAGTGGCGCCTATGTTTGGGCTGCGAAGCTTGGAACCCTCCATTGTAGCATTGGTTCAATACAATGTATTCCCAAAGTCTAAAGAATTCCAGAAGATCACCTTTGGCGTGCAAGGCCGAAGTTTCAATTTCTTCACTCAGGATGAAATCGGCTATAGCTTGCGCTTCAGTAAATGGTCACCTTATATCAATGTACATTTTAAACAGAAAAACCTTTCCTTCTTCAAACATTGGTTAGAACTCAAGGCCTCGGCTCTATGGAGAGAAAAAGCCGGGTTCAACAATGACGGACGATTCCTGGGGACTACTTGGGAGAGGAATACTTTCTTTTCAGTAGCCTACAGTGGAAAAAATAAACGACTTATTCATCCTTATAGTTACCGGCTAGTTGGGGAGTTATTGGAATTTGATGAAATCACCGGAGTCAATCAATATATAAGAGCCAGTATCGAAACCAAAAACCAATTTACTTTTGGGCCTAACCAGCATTTCTATATGAGGTTTTTTGCCGGAGCGCACCTTGGTAGCTTTGGTCGTAACTCAGGTAGTATACGCCCTGCCGCCTTCAACCTCATCAGTCAAGGTTTTAACGATCTTACCTACCAAGACAGCTACTTCGGCAGAAGCGAGACCTCTGGCTTTTGGTCTCAGCAAATTACCATTAGAGAAGGAGGCTTTAAGACACCGATTCCCATTGGCTTTCCACTGGGTAGAAGCAATGATTACATAGTTGCCTTCAATTTCAAGGTGGACATTCCTATTCACAATTACCACGAACCCAGGATTCGTCCTTACTTTGACATCGGTTATTTCCATAATGCAACACCAGATGGAGAAGCCGCCACTTTCCAAGACCAGCTTTTGTGGAATGCAGGAATAGCCTTTGAGTTATTGGATGGGGTCTTCGGCATTTATTTCCCATTAATTAGTTCTTCAAATTTAGAGAATCGTTTGGCGGAAAGAGGCAATTACATTAGCCGAATCAGCTTTGCCTTCGACATCAATAGAGGAGACCCCCGAGACCGGTGGCACCCCTACTAATGCAGCTTTCGGAAAAGCAAGATTCTCGGTACCCCGCTGGCAATTATTCGTAACTTCATAGTTGATTCACCAAATATCAATCTATATGTTACGAATGATCGGCTTAGCCCTTGTGGTATTGCTAATAGGGTGTAAACCTAATTCGAGTGGAGATCTCAACTCGGGTACTGCTCCAGCCGCTAAAAAAGTGGTCCATAAGTTTACAGAACATGGTAACGAGCGAGAAGATCCCTATCACTGGTTAAGTGATAAAACCGATCCAGAGGTAATTGCTCACCTCGAGAAGGAGAATGAGCATACGCAAGGAATGTTAGCCCATACCAAAGATCTACAGGATGAGTTGTATGATGAATTGACGGCTCGCATCGAACAGAAATATGAGTCCTTACCCACGAAGCGTAACGGATACTGGTACTACATCCGTTACGAAGAAGGAAATGAGTATCCTTTTTATTGCCGGAAAAAGGAAAACCTAAATGCTGAGGAAGAAATCATGCTCAATGTCAATGAAATGGCAGAAGGGCATCAGATCTATCGGCTATTCCAATATTTTGTCAGCCCGAATAATGAAATGGTCGCTTTCTTGGTTGATACTTCAGGGGACCGAAGAAATACCCTTTACTTTAAGGATCTAGCTACAGGGGAAATATTGAGCGATCAGATTCCGAATTGCTCCTATGGAGGAGCCTGGGCCAATGACAATACACACTTCTTCTACACGCAAAATGATAAAACGGTTCGTTCCTACCAGGTTAAGCGACATCAACTTGGCCAGGCATTGACTCAGGATACAGAGATGTATTTGGAGCCAGATAGCACCTTCTCTGCTGGCGTACAACGGTCTACCGACGGTCGCTTTATTTTCATGGGGTCTGGAAGTACGACTTCCTCGGAGTTCTGGTACATACCAGCTGACCAACCCTTGGCAAAGCCCAAGGTTATCCAAGCACGTCAAAAAGGCTTAGAGTATCAGGTGAATAGCTATACAGGAAGCGCCTTCCACATACAGCATAATCACGAAGCTCAGAATTTCAAGATATCATCAGCTCCCATAAATAGTCCGGGCATGGGTAATTGGGAAGATGTGGTCCCGCATCAGGAGAATGTTCTAATCAACAACTTCACCGTTAAGGAGAAGTTCATTGTGGTACAGCAACGCTCGAACGCCCTCGATCAGGTATTGATTATTGATCGTGCCACTGGTACGAAGTCCTTCATTGACTTTGGAGAAGAGGTATATACTGCTAGTATGTACAATCCAACAGATGAATTTTCCTCCGATAGCATCCGCTATAACTATACTTCACTTACTACTCCAAGGTCTGTAGTGGGCTATAACCTTAGCACTGGTGACAAGAAGATATTGAAACAGCAAAAAGTAGGAGGTGGCTTCGATGCAAGTAAGTATGAGACGAAGAGACTATGGGCAAAAGCCTCAGACGGTACAAAAGTGCCCATTTCCATCGTCTACAATAAGGAGACTTTCCAAAAAGATGGTACTCAACCCTGCCTGCTGTATGCCTATGGCTCATACGGAGCAAGCAGCATGCCTTCTTTCCGATCTAACGTAATCAGTCTACTAGATAGAGGTTTCAGTTATGCCATCGCTCATATCCGTGGAGGGCAAGAAATGGGAAGAGGATGGTATGAAGATGGCAAGCTGCTCAAGAAAAAGAACACCTTCACCGACTTCATCGACTGCGCCGAATATCTGATTGGGGAGCAGTACACCTTTAAAGAAGGACTATTTGCCATGGGGGGAAGTGCAGGAGGGATGCTTATGGGTGCAATCACCAATATGCGACCCGATCTATTCAAAGGGATCATTGCTTATGTACCGTGGATGGACGTGATCACAGACATGACCAACCCAGACCTCCCTTTAACAACTTTGGAATATGAAGAATGGGGCGATCCTAATGTAAAGGAATTCTATGACTACATGCTTAGTTGGTCTCCTTACGACAATGTCAAGGAAGCTGACTATCCCGCTATACTCGCTACGGGTGGGGTCAATGATACCCAAGTACCCTACTTCAGCCCAGCTAAGTGGGTGCAAAAGGTAAGAGAGAGTAATACAGGGCAGGAGCCCGTCTTGTTCAAATGCAATATGGGAGCGGGGCATGCTGGAGCATCTGGACGATTTGAAAGACAGAAGGAAACAGCACTTGTCTATGCTTTCATGGTGGATCAGGTAGAAAAGAAAATGAAAAACTAATAAGACTCCACTATAACTGTCGATAAGAAAAGGGTTGCAGAGGAAATAACCGAGTTATCACCGCTCTGCAACCCTTTATTATTTTTGTTCTTCTTACCACTGCTTAAGCTTACATCGTCTGAGCTTAGCAATCAGTTCAGAGAAATTTCGGCTTAGAACATCTTGGTTTGCCCATTGCCACCCACCTCGAAATCGATCGTATCACCAGCAGATAGCTTTTCGTCAGATTCGGCAGGCTTTTTAGGTTTTTCGGTCAGGTCTTTGAAGCTGGAAATCTTCTTATCGATTAACTTGTTCCCCAAGGCTTTCCAACCTTTGACATCGATGAACTCAGCGATATCCACCGTACCTTCCTCTTTGCCTCCCTTGACTCTGAAGGCATATTGCAATTTTGGCTTCTCCTCCACGGTGGCAAAATAGAGTTTGGTATTCGTGTGATCTGAGAGGAAAGGAAAAGACTGTCCCAATTTATTTGTTTCGATCTTGAATCGCTTGACCATGGTCCATTGTTTCCCTCCTTCAAAGTACACTGCACTTATCACTGTCTCTGGGCTTAATTTTCCGATATGCACAACATCATTCGCATCGAATTTTTTCTGCATATCTAGCTCTAACACCTGGTACTCACCAGATTTATAGATGACTAGCAAAGTATCACCTGTATCAAAAGCTCCGAGGAATATCCCTCGATCTGAGGTATTCAATCGACCACTAACCTCATCCATCCAAACCTTTATGGCACCTAGGGTGGACTTACCCGCCTCCTTCAAAGTAATCTTTCGTACAGGGTAGCGTGTCAAGATATTCCCAGCAGCCCCTCGTCCTTTAATATCGAGTGTACTAAAGTCGAAATCGAACATCTTCTTGCGAGCCTTGCTCCCCTGGGTCAACTGCGCATGCACGATCTCTGCCTCGCCATTAAGGTTAGCGGAGAAATAGAGCATTTTGGCCTTCTCTAGTCCCTTAGCTGGCGGATAATTTGTCGTTCGAGTTATACTCGTCACATTGAAGCGTTTGACCATTGTACGACCATTCTTACTATTCAGATAGATCATATTATAGGTCGTCCTTTCATCTCCCTTTTTCCAGACTGCCACGTGGACGATGCCTTTACCGACAAACACCTTATCCGCTATCTTGACCACCTGGAACGATGCATCCTTTTTAAACACGATGATATCATCTATATCCGAGCAGTCGCAGACAAATTCGTCCTTTTTCAAAGAGGTGCCAATAAATCCATCAGACTTGTTCACATAGAGCTTGGCGTTATTCGCTACTACCATCGTCCGCTTAATCGTATCGAAAGTGGTAATCTCCGTCTTACGCTCTTTGCCTTTACCGTACTTCTCTAGTAATCTATTGTAATAGGCGATCGTGTATTCGGTCAGATGCGCTAGATTATGTTTTACCTCTTTAAGTGCCTCCTCTAATTTAGCAATCTGTTCATCTGCTTTGAAAGAGTTAAATTTGGAAATCCGCTTAATCTTGATTTCTGTCAGGCGGACAATGTCTTCCTCAGAGACATCTCTCAATAAACGCAATCGCTTATCATTTGCCTTTGGCTTACCACTAGGTCCAACTACATATTTCTGCAGTTCGCGATCTATGGTTTCAATTACCGCCTCCCAGGTCTCACACTCCTCTATTTCCCGATAGATGCGGTTTTCAATGAAAATCTTTTCCAGGCTGGCAAAGTGCAGCTTTTCTTCTAGGGCTGCTTTTTCAATTTCTAGCTCCTGTCGCAACAAATCTTTGGTGTTCAAAGTATTGAAGCGCAAGATCTCCTCTACTGTTACAAAGTGAGGTTTATTGTCAATAATGATACAAGCATTGGGCGAGATGGATTTTTCACACTTGGTGAACGCGTACAAGGCATCGATGGTCACCTCAGGAGATATCCCAGTAGCCAATTCAATTTGAATCTCTACGTCCTTGGCCGTATTATCGACCACTTTCTTGATCTTAATCTTCCCCTTATCATTTGCCTTGATGATATCATCGATCAAGCTAGAGGTAGTTTCGCCAAAGGGTAAATCTATGATCTTTAAGGTCTTCTTATCAATCGCTTCTATCCTTGCCCTCACCTTTATCTTACCTCCTCTTTTCCCACCACGATAGTCACTCACATCTACAAAACCACCCGTCAAGAAATCCGGGTAGATCTTCACCTTTCTATCCTCTAAAATCTTAATGGAGGCCTTAATAAGCTCTATAAAATTGTGCGGAAGTATTTTGGTGGAAAGCCCTACTGCGATACCCTCTGCTCCTTGGGCCAATACGAGCGGGAACTTCATGGGCAAATTGATCGGCTCCTTCTTCCGTCCATCGTAGGAAATTTGCCATTCTGTTGTCTGTGCATTGAAGGCCACTTCCAAGGCAAACTTGGTCAATCGAGCTTCGATATATCGTGAGGCAGCAGCACGATCTCCTGTTCTAGGATCCCCCCAGTTTCCCTGGGTATCTATCATCAGGTCCTTCTGACCGAGGTTAACCATAGCATCTCCGATGGCGGCATCACCATGTGGGTGATATTGCATCGTTTGTCCGATAACATTCGCTACCTTATTGTAACGGCCATCATCCATTTCCTTCATGGCATGAAATATGCGCCGCTGCACAGGTTTTAACCCATCTCCAATAGCTGGTACTGCTCGTTCGAGAATCACATAGGAGGCATAATCCAGGAAATAATCCTGGTACATACCATTTAGACTGATGACTTGTTCTTGCTCTTGTCCGTTTGGGGTAGGCTCAATTTTATCTATACTCATTTGTCCGTTTTCAATTGCCGCCAATATCAATTAATTGAGCGAAAATACAAAAAAGGAATTTGAAACAAAAAATTTAATTCCCTTAAATATAACATTTTTTGTTTCTAAACACCGTCATAATCCCTTGAAGCTTAGCATTTGCCAAGAGCAGATCTTCGATAAAAGACACTCATTTGTAACAATTTGTGTGAGTAAAAGTGGGAAAATGTTAAAATATCGCCATTGCTGATGCTTAATGGCAGCAGATACAGGACTCAAAACGTTGTAAAGCTAGCGTCATTTGTTATTGGCAGTTCCAACCCTAGTTGTAATTTTTGTCCAATTCGCCTAACTTAGCCAATAGGACCAATATGGATATTGCTTTGCCTATAGGTAACGAAGAGAGAGACCTCATCAAAGCCTGCATTCGAAAAGAGCGTTGGGCACAGAAGCTACTGTACGAAGAATATTACAGTAAGCTAATGGGGGTATGTCTTCGATACGCGAATAATGAGCATGATGCCCTGGACATTTTGCACGAGGGCTTCATCAAGATTTACCGCAATATCCATAAGTACCAACCTGGTACATCGCTAATCGCCTGGATGCGACGAATCATGGTCAATACCTCCATCGATTACTGCCGCAAAAACATTCGACGCCGAACAGAAAACATTGAGGAAGCTTTTGATATCAGTGCTGCCGAAGCGGATGCCATCAGTCAATGTACTGAAAAGGAAATCCTAGAAGCCATCCAGCAATTATCAACTGCTTACCGCACGGTCTTTAATCTTTATGTGATTGAAGGATATTCCCACAAGGAAATCGCAGATCAGCTAAACATTACGGAAAGCACTTCGCGATCTAACCTTGTAAAAGCCAGAATGAAACTAAAAGCCATTTTGAGTTCGAGATTCTACGGATATGAAGAGTAAACACGATTTTGATGAATTTATCCGCGGCCGGATGCATGACGTGGAGGCGGAAGGCCAGCCCAACGGCTGGGACCTCCTAGCAGACCGGCTTTCCAAAGAGGAAGGAGGCACCGCAGCTGCTGATGAGAAGCTGATGGAAGCCGTTGTATTTGAGAAAATGAGCCAAATGGAAGCTCCATTTGAGCCTGCACATTGGAATAAGCTGGAAACTCGCCTTAACGAAGAATATCGCTTTGTAAACAAAATCATCCGATACAAATCTCTTGAACTTTCTCTCTTCTTACTTCTAATAGCCCTTTTCGTCAATTATTACCCTGAAAACACAAATCTAAACGATAAGAAAGTCCCTCTAGGAACGCCTGCGATAGCATCTGATATTGAAATTAAGGAAACCACTACGAGCATCAGTAATACTACTGGACAAGACATTGCTACGAGTGAGTCTAGTAAACGTGCCTCTAAAACGGAAGGTAATCAAGCAGGTGATACTCCTACAGTTAAACCCGCAGCTGATATTGCAGCTGCCAATACCGCAGGTGCTGACGAACCCGCACCTAAAGCATCTATCAATGAGCCTAGTGCAACTGAAGCTTCAATTCCTTCAGCCAGCAATGAATCAGTGACAGAGATCGACGAGCAAGTACACAATACTTTCTCCTTGTTAGCTGCACTGCAAAAGCCATCTCTATTGCGACAGGAACTGGAAGTAGTACTTCCGGAAAATCGCAGTCCTTTGGATCCTGCTTCAATCATTTACAGCCCCATTAGCAAGGTGGATTTGAAAAAGGATAAAGTTGGGCTTGACTTAGGATTATGGGCCGCTTTAACACCTGTACCTGGGCTAGCTATTGCACCATATAGTGATGATTTGAAGGCCATCGCCGAGATCACTCCTAGCCCTCGCGAACGTTTCATTCGTTTTGGGGTGCAGGGGTCTAGTGATTACAACCGAATCATCACACCGCCTACCTATATCGATGGGCAGAAACATGCTTTAGATCGTTATGCGCTCGGGTATAGCGGAGGCATTACATTTAGCTGGGGGAATAAAAAATGGGAAATGGAATCTGGCTTGATCTACTCAGCGAAGAAATATCTCCCATTGGATCTTTCTGAGATCGACTATAGTCTCACTGAAGGCTTATCTGGTGAAAGACTGAAGTCTTTCGAATATGACATGATCTCTATTCCTTTGAATTTCCGCCATCATTTCATTCCAAATGGCAAATGGCGCTTCTACTATACTGCTGGTGTAAGCATGCATACCGTGATGCAAGCTGACTACTTCTTCACCAGCCCTACTCGTCCTCAACCTGTTGGTCCGCCCAACAACTTCGGGGCGCCAATCCCACCCAACAACAACAATACCAAAGCTGGGGTAGAGAAATCTGCCTTCACCAAAGGTTTACTTCAAGGGGGAGCGTTTGAACAAAACACCTTCTTCACCGCCAATTTGGGTATCGGGTTGGAACGCTATATTAGCCATCGTACCAGTTTATTTGCACAACCTCAGTATCAGCACACCGTATTGTATCTGATCGAAGATGGAGGGGTAGGTCCTTTCCAGGACAAGATCAATACCATGCGATTGATCTTCGGTATGCGGGTGAAGTTATAGTACCTAAATTATTTTCCTAATTCAGTATTCGCTTAGGCCAATTGGCTATTGTAAAGGGCTGTCCTCCTTTGGAGAAGGGTTAAAGAACTTCCTTTAACAGCTTGAACCTTTCAATAACTTTCTTCCTCATATTTATGAGCTGATATCTTCTACAAACTACTTTCCAGCGTAAGCTCAATAGCACCGCTTGACTCGCCAATCTCTATGAATGCTAAGGCTCGGCCAAAACAGCCTAGGTTGCAGATTTGACCTAACAACAATGGGATTTGCTCAGCCATAACTGAACCAAAACTACAGCCAGTTCTCTCCCTTTCAATAAAAAAAATTGCTTTCTGAAAACCGATCCTCCCACTGCCTCCGTAACTACAGTTGAACATTACATAACATTGTAGAAATTCGTAATCATGAAAAACAAAAATCTATTTCTTACAATGCTGGCGATTATCGCCGCTTCTGTAGGAATCGTGTGGGCAGCCGATCACATTGACGCGCCTGCTGTAACCTCAACAACCAGTGATATCACTGACTACTTTGCATTTGAAAGTCCAGAAAACCCAGACAATCTTGTATTTGTCTGTAATCTTCAAGGTTTATTGGATCCCACTGCCACTAGTACTGCGAAATTTGACGAACAAGTAATGGTAGAGTTCAACATCGACAACACGGGCGACAACCAGGAAGACCTAGTAATCCAGGCTTTGTTCCAAAATGAGAAAGTACAAGTTTATGGCCCGGTGGCTCCATCTCAAAAAGGAACCATTAGCGCTGTAGAAACCAGTGGAACCTTGACCGAAACAAACATTAGTGCTTATAATCAAGCCATTAATGTCGGTACCAATGGCGGAATCAAAGTATTTGCAGGACCTAGAGATGACCCTTTCTTCTTTGACTTCGCTCAATTCAACGAAGTCTTAGCTGGAAACGCGACGGGCTTCAAAAACCCTGGCACTGACACCTTCGCTGGTACAAATGTCCTCTCCGTAGTCGTAGAAGTACCCAAAGCCCTTTTAGGATCCGCTACTACCCTAAATACTTGGGTTGAGGCCAAGAGGAAGATCTAATCCCTTCTATCTAATCAACTAATTCTATTTAAGCACAGCACAGCGTTCGCTTACTCCCACTCATAAGTGGTTCTTCGACCAAATACTTCGGGGAAGAAAGTAAGCCTAGCGGAGCTATGCCTGTGCAAGACATTTTCAATCCATTGTAACATGAAAAATCCAAAAAGATATCTGCTACTAGGTTTGGTGCTAGGTGCATTATTCCTAAGTAGCTGTGAGAAAGACAATGACTTCAATCCCATTGAAAACTTCCTTTATCAACAAGAAGACCAAATGGCACGTCCGGCCATTAATACCGTTTTCGTATCCAGTAACGACAAAGATGCTTTCAATGTCACTCCCCCTTCCCAGCAAGGGGCCGCTTTTGCTAGCAAATTCAATAGTCGACTTTTAGCATTAAACCCCAATTATACGACCAATGCATTGGGTTTGGACGCAGCTACCTTCACCAATGTACTAGCAACAGATGTTTTGACCGTCGCTACTCAGCAACCAACCACCTTTTTTGATGGAACTAATGTATTGACAGGGCGTAGATTGGATGATGATGTAATCTCTGTTGAATTACTTCTGATCTTTGGAGGTCCTGACGGCACGGCCAATCCTGGACTTACAGATGACAATGTGGATGCCAACGACAAAGCCTTTTTGAATACATTCCCCTATTTGGCGAGTCCGCACTAATGGATTAAGCTAAAGAAATCCTAGCATTTTTCTCATGAACAATCTGCAGGGCCAATTCCTAAGTAGTTGGCCCTGCCTTTCATCCATCCACATTCCAAACACCATGAAAAAATTATTCTTTTTACTCATTGGAATCATCTCATTCGGGCTGTGGTATTACAGCTCCACCAGGCCTATCGTTCAGTATGAAGAGGTGAAACCATACTTACAAGCTCAACACTATAATATTCAGAAATCTCAATTGCTAGACCAGCTCGCATTTTGGGTTAAACGACTTGATCAGCAATCACTGAATAATGTATATCAGCAGAAGCTAGCCCATTTGCAAGCACAGTACTTTCGCCTAACAGGTGAAGTCAACTATTTACGTCAGTCCGATAGCCTGTTGCTAGATCTTGCTGAGCGTTTTCCGAATACGGTTACTTACTGGCAGGGGTTGGCCCAGAACGCCATCGCTGGACATGAATTCGCCAAAGCCGATCATTATGCTAACCAGGCGCTCGCGATTGGGGAGAAAAGGTATCAGTCCTGTCTGATAAAGGTAGATGTGTTGCTTGAACGTGGTAATCGACAGGAAGCGCTAGGTCTACTGAATGGGTTAGGCAATCAGTATAGCTTCGACTACCTAAGCAGACAAGTTAAGCTAGAAGATCAACTGGGGAAATTGGATGAGGCCATTCATTGGATGGAAAAAGCCGTGAGCCGGGCCAGAACATCTGGTGATTCTAGTTTGATAAGCTGGTCCTTGGCTAACCTGGGCGATATGTACGGTCACCAAGGTAAAATCCGGAAATCCTACCATACCTTCTTACAAGCCTTGCAATACAATCCCTCGGAATTACATGCCATAAAAGGTATTGCTTGGATCGCTTTTTCTCATGATAAATCCCCTACCCTAGCTAAAGAAATAGTAGCGTTCTTGCAATCCCTCCAAGACATACCTGACTATGAACTACTATTGGCAGACATCGCCACTTATCAAAATGAGGTTGAAAAAGCCAAACTCCATACGGAGCGATTTGTAGCTCAAGCTGGTAAAGTAGAGTATGGTTTTCTGTATACCAGGCCCCTCGTCCAGCTACTGCTAGATAGAGGAGAAGTCGCAGAACCCGCAATTAGGACTAAGGCAGAAATTGACCAAAGGGCTCATCCCTTATCCTTTGCCCTCAGGGCCAAATTTTTGCAGAATCTAGGGGCAAAAGATGCTGCCATGAAGATATTAGAGGAAAAAGTTCTGGGTCAAACGGAAGAGCCTGATGCATTCTACCTTGCAGGTATGATCTACAAAGACAATGGCAAAATCAAATTGGCTAAGGCCCTACTAAAAACGGCACAGGAAGCGGCTTTTGAACTTGGTCCGATCGCTGAGATTGAAATTAAAAATGCGTTGAGAGCGCTCTAATTTTGAGCTAGCAATTGCCGAAGATGAACCCCCAAATCCTGATTGACCAATTGATGCCCCTGATCAAACAAGCGCAGCTGAACTTGAGGTAAGGGCTTTGCCCATTTCTCGAGTGCCTTGCTATTGATAAATTTGTCCTTACTCCCAAGGCTCAAACTTAGGGGAAGCCCTTGCGCTCTTAAAAAGCGTTGAGATCGGCGTGAATAAACGGGAAAATTGGGTAATGAAAGCCAAGTTTTGAAAAGTCGATCTGTCTGGATGGAAGTCCTGAGTTGTTTTTCAATATAGATCAGACTAAAGTGATCCAGCAACCGCCAGTCATGTAAACGTTTGGCTAAGTTCAACCATGTATCAGGGTGGCGGGCAATGGAGTGAAATAGGCCACGGCGAACAAATTGCGGCACTAGACTAGGGTAAAAGGTACGATAAGTGGCCAAGCCATCCGGCGCTATCAAGTGGATCCGCGCCATCGGCCGCGCGGACTACGCCCCCG